>JAQWXR010000008.1 GCA_029254375.1 Schleiferiaceae bacterium
TAACCAAGCCAACCCGTAAGGGCGCCTTGCTTCTTCTCGAGTAAGAACTCGGCGCCATAGGCTCGGCCATCTCCGCGCAACAGCTGGGTTTCGATGTATTCAGTGAAGACTAAATCCGCCCCGTCTTTGTAATCCAATAAATCTTGGAATTTTTTATAGTAGCCTTCCAAGCTCAGCCGGATGCCTTGGTCTCCAAAATTTTGAGCCCATCCGAGGGCGACTTGATCTACGGTGGCTGGCTGGATGAACTGCCCTGCAGGTCGCCAAACATTCACTGGCGTGGCTGTGGTGTTGTTGCTAATCAAGTGCAAATATTGCCGCGAGCGGTTGTAGCTCGCCTTGAGCGCTGAGCGAGGGCCGAGCTGATAGTTCAGCGCCAGTCGAGGCTCCAAACCGGCCAGCCCCGTGAAAGAAGCAATGACCTCCCCCGGAGCATAGGTAGTGATTCCCGTTGCTTCGATTTCTTTCGGATTGAGCGGGTTGCTATAGGTTTGGATATCGCGCCCACCCAAATTGAAGAAGGTGCTGTACCGCAACCCATAGGTTGCGGTGAGCGCATCGGTAATACGCCAGTCATCGCTCACATACAGGGCAGGCTCTGTGGCATACTCCTGTTGGAGTTCTAGGCTAAAAACCCCAGAGATTTGGCCCGGATGAAAGACATACGCGGTGTTCTGAATGCCAAAATCTACGGTGTGTGCCGTATTGGCATACCATGTCCATCCGAGATTAGTCACATAGTTTTGAATTCGTGAGTCCCAAATGAAGGCAGGATCGGCATCCTTGGGGGTTCCCAATTGGTAGGTATAGTCGGAATACACCGCGGTGGCGTTAAAAAAAAGCCGAGGACTAATCAAGCGGTTCCAACGCAGCGTACTAGTCCAGTTGCCCCAGCCAAAATCAAATAAGTCCGAAGCGCCAAATTGGTCACGACCAAAGTACGAGCTGAGGAAAATGCGGTCTTTGTCGGATACTTTTGCGTTGATTTTGACATTTAAGTCATAGAAGTAGATGGTGGTATTGTCTAATTCAGGCGAATCAAACAGAGGGAAGAACAAATCAAAGTAGGAGCGGCGTCCGGCCACCATATAGTTCACTTTATCCTTAACGATTGGTCCTTCGAGTAAAAGTCGACTGGAGAGTAGTCCAATACCTCCCGTGCCACTGAATTTTTGGCTGTTGCCTTCTTTTTGACGTACGTCGAGTACGGATGAAAGGCGTCCTCCATAGTTGGCTGGCATTCCTCCTTTATAGAGCTTAACGTCTTTTACCGCATCTGCATTGAAGATGCTAAAGAAACCAAAGAGGTGGGACGAATTGTACACAGGGGCCTCATCAAGTAGGATCAGGTTTTGGTCGGCATTTCCACCGCGCACATTGAAACCACTAGCACCTTCGCCTACTGTGGATACGCCGGGAAGTAAGGTCAAGGTCCGGATGATGTCTGTCTCTCCGAGAAGTTGCGGGACTTTTTTGATTTCCTTAGCGCTTAATGAGCTGACGCTCATCTCCGTGGTGGTCACATTCGCATTGAGGCGTTGGGAAACCACATTGACTTCTCCTAGTTGAGTCGCTTCTTCCTTGAGAGAGATATCGACTTTGCGGTTGCTTGACAAGATGCCTAGATTCTGTTCAAGCAAGGCGTATCCAATCAAATTCACTTTCAATCGGTAGGATGCGCCAATAGGAACCGTTAGAGAGTAAAATCCATAGGGATTCGTGTTTGCGCTAAAGCTGCCTTCCTTTGACTGAAGAATGACCAAGGCAGAAGGCAAGGTCTCACCAGTGGAGGCTTCGCTAATATTTCCACTGACCGTCACGGTAGATTGAGCCCATGATGGTATAAAAAAGCCTAAAAAGGCAAGGAAAAGTGTGATTTGACGCATAACTTGTGATGCTATAACCCCCAAAGAAGCCGCATGTTCAACCCCCATGGGACAAATGCCATGCCAAGCCTACTAAACGGGGCATGATTTATGTACTTTCGGCGCATGCTCGCTTTCATTCGCATCCTATTCATGAAGAAGAATCTGAAATATACCTTGCCAGCGTTGGCATTGATAGCCGCCCTGGGTTTAAGTTTTACCTGGAAGACGCCCTCTGACGATCAAGAAAAAGTCGTGATGCTTTTGTTGCATGATGCGCTCACCGGGGTGCATTACCAGCCTAAGCCCATGGATGATGCCTTGTCGCAAGAGGTGATGGCCTTCTTTTTGGAATCCATGGATTCGGAAAAGCGCTTCCTTTTGGGCGAAGACGTGCAGGCTCTCAGGGTATACAATGACCTTCTAGACGATGCCCTTCGCACGAGTGATTTGACTTTTTTTAACCTTAGCCAGAGTATTTGGCAAAAGCGTTTCAAGGAATCGCAAGCGCTGTACCAAGACATTTTGGCCTCACCATTGAACTATAGTTCGGAGCGCGTCTTTGAAACGGATTCGGAAAAGCGTCCCTTTCCAGCGGATGCCAAAGCCATGCGCCAATATTGGACGGACTATTTAACCTTCCGGGTCCTGAGCCGTCTGTACGATCGGTCCTTGGCGGCGGATTCAGCGGGTCAAGCAAAATTCACTTTGGGTGATGAGGGCTTCGCCGATGAGGAGATGAAAGCCCGTGAAAAGGAGCTAGAGATCCATGACGAGTGGTTTAGCAGCATGACGGATATGGAGCGAAGTGATTGGTTCGGTCTCTATATGAATGCCTACACCGGAGTCTTTGACCCCCATACGCAATACTTCCCGCCTCGTCAACAAGAGAATTTCGAAATCGAAATGACGGGCCAACTGGAAGGGATCGGAGCTTCCTTACAGCAAGAGGGGGAATTTACCAAGGTAATGAGCATCGTCACAGGGTCGGCCTGCTGGCGTCAAGGAGAGCTTGAAGTGGGCGATATGATTCTCAAAGTGGGACAAGGCGACGCCGAGCCCGAAGACATTGTGGGCATGAGCACCAACAAAGTAGTGACCAAGGTCCGAGGAAAAAAGGGCACAGAAGTACGCCTAACCGTGCGCAAGAAGGACGGGACGGAGAAAGTCATTGCGATCATTCGCGATATCGTAGAGATCGAAGCCACGTTTGCGCGCTCAGCGCGCCTTGGGGAGGACGGCAAGACCGGATACATCCGTTTGCCGAAATTCTACGTGGATTTTTATGACGACAACAACCGCAATTGTGCAGATGACGTAAAAAAAGAAATTGAAACCCTCAAAGCGCAGGGCATGGAGCGCTTAATTTTTGATCTTCGCGGCAACGGCGGCGGATCCCTTCCTGCCGCGGTAGATATTGCCGGATTATTTTTTGACAAAGGCCCCGTGGTTCAAGTTAAAACCTCTGGTCAGCGTGTTCGATCCTACGACGACCGTGCGGCTGGCGCTTCATGGGATGGCCCACTGCTCGTCATGGTGAATGAAGGGACGGCATCGGCTTCAGAAATTGTGGCTGCAGCCCTTCAAGATTATGATAAAGCCATCATTGTAGGCACTCGACAAACGTTTGGCAAGGGCTCCGTTCAAAATATGCTGGATCTCGACCGTGCGGCTGGCCCATTCAATGGAGATAAACCTTTGGGTGCGCTCAAGCTGACCATTCAGAAATATTATCGGATTACCGGAGGCACCACCCAATTGCAAGGTGTGGAAAGCGATGTAGTCCTTCCGCATCCATACCAAGGGATTCCTTTCGGGGAGCGTGAATTGGAATATCCTTTAGCGGTGGACTACGTGGATGCAGCCGTGGTAAAAATTCAAGGCAGCAGTAAACCCTATCTCGCCGAGGCCCAGGCCCGGGTGGCATCCAATCCCGAGTTTAACAGGATCAATGAATACGCGGATTGGCTCAAAGTGGGCCGTGATGCTACGGCCATTCCATTGAACTATACCGCCTTCTTTGAGCGGGAAAGCCAAATGGACTCCGAAGCGGAGGCCTTTGGTGATTTGCTGAAGTCAAATGAAACGCTCGAAGTGACCTACGCCTATCCCGAGCAGGAATCTACCTTGGACAGCGGGAAAGTGACGGAATATAGTCGTTGGTTCAAAAACCTCTCTACAGATATATATCTAGGTGAAGCCATGCGTATTATTCACTCGATGCCGCACTAATTCTTTGGTCCCACATAGCTAGCCCATGAATCAAAGTTCCTCTTCCGCATTTCTGCGCCGTTTATGGCAGCATGGTCTGGGGAAGTGGGGGATGCTCATTATGGGCTTTTGGTTGTTTTTGGCTTTAGGGGCTTATATCCTTGCGACCGACGATAGCCCGAATGCGAATCGAATGCATTTGGCCCATTCCGCTCAAGCCATGGGAAGTGAACTCCCCATGGCTCCCGAACATCGTGAACAAGCGCGGAACTGGAATTGGTGGCTAATCGGGGACGAAACGGCCTCGGCTTGGGCCATGAGTGAGAATGGGCATATTCGCTTGTGGTTAGGTAGCGATCGCTATGGTCGCGATGTCTGGAGCCGCTTAATTATCGGCGCACGAATTTCATTAAGCGTAGGGTTTATTTCTGTGTTTATCGCCCTGCTTATTGGCCTTCCTTTGGGGGCCCTTGCCGGCTATTATGGGGGTTGGTTGGACCGGATACTGCAGTCAATCATCCAAATCTTTTGGAGCATTCCAACCTTTTTGATGGTCATTGCACTGAGCTTCGTCTTGGGCAAGGGCTTCTGGCAAGTGTTCATTGCGGTAGGCCTAACCGCCTGGGTGGAGGTAGCGCGCCTTGTTCGAGGACAAGTACTCTCCATCAAAGAGGCGGAGTTTGTCCAAGCAGCTGAGGTCCTAGGTTATTCTCCCTGGCGGATCTTGAGGAGGCACATCATCCCCCAAGTAATTCCCGCGCTAATTGTCCTGGCAGCAAGTCAATTTGCCTCTGCGATTCTTCTGGAATCTGGCCTGAGCTTTCTGGGTATTGGTGCGCAACCCCCGATGCCTTCATGGGGCGGGATGATCAAAGACCACTACGCGTACTTACTGACAGGCCAGGCACATCTTGCACTCGTCCCGGGAATGGCGCTGGCTAGTCTTGTTTTGGCTTTTATGGCCCTGGGCACCGCTTTGCGTGATGTCTTGGACGTCCATGCCTAACGAAGGATTCATACGGGGCAAAAAAAATCCGGCGCCGCATGGCGCCGGATGTGAACAGTTTAATTCCTCGTATCAGAAAGGCAAATCATCATCTCCGCCATCAAAGGCATTGGTGTTGGGTGCTGCAGGAGTCGATGCTACGGGGGCTCCACCACCATAAGTGGGTCCATTATTGGCCGCAGGTGCGGGGGCATCGGCATTTTGGATACGCCATCCTTGGATGGATACATAATAGCGTGTTTCGCCTTCTTTAGACGTCCATTCGCGTCCGCGAATATTGATTGAAACGGTCACCTTAGACCCCTCTTGAACTCGATTGAGGAGGTCGGCACGATCTTGTGTGAATTCAATCATAATGGGCTGAGGATATTGCTCATCTGTTTGAACTACAAGTTCGCGTTTGCGGAAGGTGGGGCTCACTTGTTGAGCCTCCATGATTTTTTTTACTGTGCCTGTGATTTCCATGCGTAGATATTGAAAGAAAAATTGAGATTACAAATTAGCGCTTCCTTTTGGAGCATTGAGTCGGTCCGTTAAAAGAATTTTCCAAGCCTTTTTCACTTTATTCACCTCCAAGGCTTCTTTTGCATACATATGCAAGTCTTCCCGGCGTTCGATACGGTCAGTGCTACGGTCAAAAATTTCACGGATTCGGCGATGGGTAGCATATTCCTGAACCTCATCTTCGGTCGGAACCATTTCAACATTGCCCAATCGACCCAAATCATTTCCGGAGAGAATTGTGGAGTTTCGAATAGAAGGGGGGAGTGCGTCCACCCCTATGCCCTTGGATGAAATGGGCTTCTCTACTTCAAAAAGGGCGTCTCCATTGGCGCGAACATACCAGTCACCACCAAGGCGGCCAACTAAGTCAAGTTCATCTTGGTCGAGCCGGCCCTCTTCATCGAGTACTCGCCCGTGAATGTGGATAAGCTTTACCTCACATATGACCAAGTTTCCTGCACCTGGGCCATCGCCGAGAGGTTTCACCTCAAGGACGTCGCATTCCATCGCAACGGGGGCTTCTGCCACGCGAGGCGGTTGAACTAGTTCGCTCGGGATGGCGGTAAATCCCGCTTTGACAAATTCATTAACTCCTGTCTCGTATTCTGTACTGGAGAGGCTGGTTTGCTCCACCATCGAGTGGCTCACACTATGAATCACCACTTGTGGGACGGCCATGACATTGTTCAATGTGTCCTTGGTACTTCCATCTCGGCCACGGTTAGCCGGTGAAAAAATCAAGATGGGAGGATTGGTGCTAAACACATTAAAAAAGCTAAACGGGCTCAAATTGACCCGGCCATCTCGATCTACTGTAGACGCTAAGGCAATCGGGCGAGGCCCCACGGCAAATTGCAAGGTGCGTTGCAAGTCTGGGATACTGAGATCCTCTGGTTTCAAGTGTATCATGCGCTTAATTTCCGACCGTATAAAGGTAGGGAATTGGCTTGGGACGCCCCTGAATTTGGGATAAAAGCGCTGTGCATGTTGACAACTTTTTAGAAGGGTGTGAACACTTACAAAAGCAAACCCCAGGCAAATGATTGGACCTAGGGAAGGACGAGTACGAACCTCTTTCAGCGATTGATGTCGCGTTTTCCGGATGTATTTCAACAGTGCAGTCGCGTGGAAATAGCCAATTACTTGAATGTATCAAAATCTGCTATGACGCGAATAGAGCAAAGTTGGTATTCACAGTTGATTTCGAAAGGAGCTAAAGATTTCGCACCTATCTTTGCGCCATCCTAAAACTGCGGATGTGGCGAAATTGGTAGACGCACCAGACTTAGGATCTGGCGCCGTGAGGCGTGGGGGTTCGATTCCCTTCATCCGCACTAAAATTTGTATGCAATGTCGACATCGATGGTTTTCGCCGCAATCAGCGGTTTGTTAGTGGTCTTTCTCTTCATGTTGCTGAACCTAATGAAAACATGGATCGGCAAATTAGAAGA
>JAQWXR010000009.1 GCA_029254375.1 Schleiferiaceae bacterium
TAGAAGGAAATGCCGCTGCAGGCTTTAACGGAATTCGTCAATACGACGGACCCTACTACAGTGACGGCAATAGCTACAACCTCCCAACCCAGGATCTGTACGATGCATTTGACAGTTCTGATCCCCGCCGAGATATCACTGTTTTGGACTTGGACGCGTTTATTGCAGCCCAGCCCAATCCCACGAGTATTAGTTACGCTATAGGTGGTGGCGGTCATACTGGATTCTACAACAACAAGTACATCAAACGCCAAGCAGAACTTGGCTTACCTGACAATGACTTGACGTCGCCTTTGAACTACAAGGTGATTCGCTTCGCGGATGTCTTACTTATGGCGGCTGAATGCCACGCCAAGGAAGGCAATGACATGCAAGCCCAAACGTACTTGAACGAGGTACGCAATCGCGTGAGCATGCCGGTCATTGCGTCAAGTGGCTCCGCGCTCTTGGATGATATATACAACGAACGTCGTCTCGAGCTATCCGGCGAAGGCTTGCGCTTTTGGGATCTTGTCCGCAGCGGTCAAGCAACACAACATATCAGCAATTTCCAAATGGGCAAGCACGAACGCTTCCCCCTACCCCAAGTGGAAATTGATCTTGCCGGCGGCCAATGGGCACAAAATACCGGTTATTAAACGTTTTACTTTTACACTTATCATTCTAAAATCAAAACCATGAAAGCAAACAATCGCTTTGGACGCCATGGCTGGGCAGCCCTTACCTTGGCAATCCTCGTTTCCGTTGGATGCGAGAAAACACCGTCACTTGGAGACCCCCCTACGGCCCAAGATGCGGAATTCACCTACATGCCTTCAGCTACAAATGCCAACATCATTGAATTCACGGCAAACAACGCCACACTTCAAGCATCTTGGGATTTTGGTAATGGTATCACCGCCGAAGGCACGAACGCTACATCTTCCTACCCTTTTGCAGGAACCTACACCGTCACCCTCACAGTTCAAAACTCAGGCGGTAGTGCGAGTAGCTCACAAGACATTGTGATTGCTCAGGACGATGCCAGCCTCATCAGCAATCCGATTTTTGCGCTCTTGACTGGCGGTTCCTCCAAAACCTGGGCTATCGACTCCGTTCGCCCCGCTCATTTTGGCGTTGGACCTAACCCTTCAGGCGGTGCAGGAGACTTTCCCGAGTGGTATGCAGCCGGTGCGAACGAAAAGGCTGGTTCTGGTCTATACAATGACCGATACACATTCCATTTACAAGGATTTGGCTTTGACCACGTTACGAATGGCGACATTTATGTGAATTCTGCTTCTGCCGGTGAGGCGCCCTTTACCGATACGGCCTCCTGCTTAGTAGGTGATTTCACCGCGTATACTCCAAATGCCATGGGCGAAACTTGGACCTTGACGGAAGGAACGGACACGACCATCACATTGAGCGGCAACGCATTGATGGGATATTGGACCGGTGTACAGACCTACAAGATTGTTTCTATTGATTCCAATGAGATTTTCTTACGCTATGAGGACAGCAAGGATGCTGGGTTAGCCTGGTACATCCGTTTAGTTCCGGAAGGATTCGTCAGTGACCCTGGCCCCCAACCTACAACGTATTCTTTGCCGATTGATTTCGAAACGGTTCAACCCACTTTTACCACCTTTGGAAATAGTGCGTATTCGATCGTGGCAAACCCAGATGCTTCTGGCGCGAACACAAGTTCAAGCGTACTTGAGACAGTGCATGGAAATGAAACATGGGCGGGCTTGTTCGTAAACTTGGATGCCCAGTTGGATTTCTCTAGCCAAACGAGCATCAAGTTGATGGTTTGGGCTCCTGATACGGGTCAATTCCGATTGAAGCTTGAAAATCAAGCCATGACTAGCCAGTTCATTGAGGTTGACCAAAGTGTTACTGTAGCACAAGCATGGACAGAATTGACCTTTGACTTGACTGGAGCGAGTACTTTGTACGATCGTGTCGTCATTTTCCCTGGCTGGAATGTCTCCAACGCGGGAACCTTCTATGTTGACAACATCAAGCAAGACTAATTCAACCTTATTTTTTCTTTTGATGGGCGGGATCATCCCGCCCATCTTATTTTTACCCTATGTTCAAATACGGATCCCTCCTGTTTTTCGCTCTCCTCGCCGTTATAAGTTGCGTTCCAGAGGGACCCGGTGGTCAGGCTCCAAAAAACCTTCTCTTTGAGGTCACCATCTCGACGCAAGTCTCAGGACGAGTGGATGTACTCGCTACAGCGGACGACTGCAACTATTTCACCTTCAAGTTTGGGGAAGATCCCAACGCTACTCTAATCAACGAAACGTCCGGGATAGCCCAACATCAATTCACGGCTTCGGGCCGGTATCCCCTTCGTATTCGAGCGCACAGCAGCTTTGATGTATTCACTGAGGCCTGGGATACCTTGGACATTACCGTCACCGGCAGTGGGTCTACCTTGATCCCAAGCAGCGGGTATAGCAGCCCACTGAGCTATTCCGGCTACAGCCTCGTTTGGCAAGATGAGTTTGACTCGACCGCTATCAGCCCAAATTGGACCTTTGAAATTGGCAATGGCAACTGGGGTTGGGGAAATAATGAACTGGAATATTACCGTCAAGAAAATGCTTCTCTAGTTGAAGGCTGCTTGGTGATTACCGCAAAAGAAGAGTCCATTGGAGGGTATACCTATACCTCTTCTCGGATGATTACCCGAGGTGCCAAATCATTTAAGTACGGACGGATCGATATTCGGGCGGCCCTTCCATCTGGACAAGGGCTTTGGCCTGCACTTTGGATGCTCGGAGACAATATCTCTACCGCAGGCTGGCCCTCCTGTGGTGAAATCGACATCATGGAAATGATCGGTGGTAGCACCTCCAATCAAGGCGATGAGCGCATTCACGGAACCGGGCATTGGTCCAACAACGGCAACCATGCCTATACCGGTGGATCGATCGCTGTTCCAAACGGCAGCTCCTATCAAGATGAATTCCATGTCTATTCCATCATTTGGGATGAAAATGCGATCACGTGGTACCGCGACGACGTGCAATACTACTCGCTGGATATCACCGGCTCAGACAAGTCTGAATTTCACGAGAAGTTTTTCTTCATTTTCAACGTGGCTGTAGGTGGAAATTGGCCGGGTAGTCCAAATTCACAAACGAACTTTCCGCAGCGTATGGCCGTGGACTACATCCGCGTATTCCAGCCTTAGGGACCGAAGTATGCTCGCTCCGCTCGCGCGGTGGGTGGGTTGAAAAGCAAAAAACCCGCGGCTTTCGCTGCGGGTTTTTTCTTTTGCGGTGAGGGCGGGATTCGAACCCGCGGTACAGTTTCCCGTACGCCAGTTTAGCAAACTGGTGGTTTCAGCCTCTCACCCACCTCACCGGGTACATGCAGAAATGCTGAATTAGGGCTGCGAAAATACATGAAATTTCGGCTACTTCAGTACCTATGTCAGCCGCATTTAAAGAATTTTCAGGAACCAAGGGGAGATCTGCTAACCCTATCTTCGTGAGGTAATCACAACCCCTTTTTGATTCCCATGAAAGATGTCGTCATTGTATCCGCTGTACGGACCCCTATCGGGTCCTTTCAGGGAGCGCTATCCTCCGTCCCAGCGACTCAACTTGGAGCTACTGCCATCGCAGGTGCTTTGAAGAAAATCAATCTAGATCCGCTCTCTGTTCAAGAAGTATTCATGGGCTCGGTGCTCCAAGCAAACTTGGGTCAAGCGCCTGCCCGCCAAGCCGCCCTAGGAGCTGGATTATCGAATGCGGTCCCATGCACGACCATTAACAAGGTCTGCGCATCTGGAATGAAGGCCATTGCTTTGGCGGCGCAAGCCATTCAAGTTGGCGATGCAGATATCGTGGTTGCCGGTGGCATGGAAAACATGAGCCAAGTGCCTCACTACCTTCCTGGCAGCCGAAATGGATTCAAATTTGGCGACAGCACCTTAGTTGATGGATTAACCAAAGACGGCTTGATCAATGTATATGATCAGCAAGTCATGGGCGTGTGTGCGGATCTATGCGCTAAAGAACATGACTACAGTCGGGAAGAACAGGATGCTTTTGCCTTAAGCTCATACGATCGAAGTACAGCTGCATGGGAAGCCGGAAGGTTTTCTGAAGAAGTAGTCCCCGTAGAAGTCAAAGACCGTCGAGGCAATGTTAATTTGGTTTCAGAAGACGAGGAATACAAGAATATTTTCAGAGAGAAAGTCGCCGGATTGCGACCAGCCTTCACGAAAGATGGCACGGTAACGGCCGCAAATGCCTCTACACTAAATGATGGTGCTGCCGCTTTAGTACTGATGTCTTCGGAGAAGGCCGCGGAACTTGGTCTCCAACCTTTAGCTCGGATTGCCGCCTCCGCAGATGCTGCCCATGAACCCGAGTGGTTCACTACAGCGCCTGCCAAAGCAGTGCCCAAGGCTCTCGCTAAAGCAGGTATTGCCGTGAAAGATGTTGATTTTTGGGAATTGAACGAAGCCTTCTCAGTGGTGGGCTTGGTTAACATGGACCTCTTAGGCATCGATCCAGAGACCTGCAATGTGAATGGAGGCGCCGTTTCCCTCGGTCACCCTCTTGGCTGCAGTGGTGCACGGATTATTGTTACATTGCTACATGTTCTGAAACAGCGTGAAGCACGCTATGGTGGAGCGGGTATTTGCAATGGAGGCGGCGGCGCTTCCGCCATGATTCTTGAACGTATCGCGTAAACGTGACTTCCTACGGCTTTTCCCTGTACAGCCTTGCTCCTATGCGAGTCGAGCCCAACCATCGTTCCGAAATGGTAAACCAGGCATTATTTGGGGAAGCTTTTAAGATTTTGGATCGCCAATCTGAATGGACCCAAATTCGTTTGGGGCATGATGGCTATGTTGGCTGGATTTTGGATCGCCAAATTCAAGCGATCACCCATGAGGCCTACCGTCAACTAATTGATTCCCCCCAAGCCTTGGTAAGCGATGCGGTCGACCTAATTGAACATGACTCCCCCAGCATGACCCGAACGCTCGTGGCGGGCTCTCCTTTGCCCTTCTACGACCCCGATCAGCAAGTGATTCAGGTCGGGAACGAAGCGTATTTGTTTCAAGGCAGAACGGCACAGCGATTGCGCAGCCGGGAAGAATTGCTGCTCAACGCCTATCTCTACTCAAACGCTCCTTATCTCTGGGGCGGTCGAAGTGCGTTTGGGATCGATTGCAGTGGTCTTACGCAGATGGCCTATCGCTTGACTGGTTTTTCCCTACTTCGAGATGCGAGTCAACAGGCAACACAGGGAAGAACCTTAGACTTTTTGGACGAAGCGCAAGCGGGCGACCTGTTGTTCTTTGATAATGAAGAAGGTCACATTACCCATGTCGGCATCTATGTTCGAGAGAATCGAATCTTGCATGCGAGTGGCTCCGTTCGTTTGGATGGACTGGACAGTTCGGGTATTTATAACGCGGAACTGGGCAAACACACCCACAAACTGCGTCTAATAAAAACGCATTTTTAATTACTTCTTTGGCTTTGAAACAGCCGGCTTGTACTTCAACAAGACGATTTGTAGACTGTCACGGACAAATTCAGCGCGCTCCATGCGGCGCGTAGCACGTAACCCCTCAATGCGCCATACATCGCGCTCGATGCTCACTTCTTTGTGACGCATTTGAATACTATCGAGTTCACGCGAAACGGTCTGAAGCACACCCTCGGCATTTTGAAGTTGGCTCCAAAGCTCATCGAGGCTCCTTAGAGCTTCATCTAGCTGACCTTGGGTATTGCCAACCGTGTCTTGTGCGGCAAGCAAGCGTTGTTCAAAAGCCAAACTATCGGACTGCAAGCGCAGCACTTGAGCCTGAGCAAACAAGAAATCCCGCTTGGGAACCAAGCAGCCTGTAAACAGAGAAAAGACCAAAAAGAAGGCCAAGCAACGCATGATCCAAAGATACGCGGCATTCGTACCTTGCACGCATGCCTCTCTTTGATGTCCGCAGTCCCAGTGAATACCGCAATGGCCATGCCCCCGGAGCCCTATCGCTCCCTATGTTTAGTGATGAGGAGCGTGCCATGGTGGGCCTATGCTTCAAAGAGAAGGGTCAATCAGAAGCTATACGTTTAGGCTTAGAGATCGTTGGGCCCAAAATGGCCAGCTATGTCAAAGTGGTGGATCAAATAGCCGGCGGAAAAGAGATTGAACTTTACTGTTGGCGCGGGGGTATGCGCAGTCAATCTATGGCATGGCTCATGAGCACAGCCGGCTATGACGTAACGCGATGGGAAGGCGGCTACAAATCCTACCGTAATTCAGTGCACCAAAAGTGGTTTCAGCCCAGACCCTATGTGGTGCTCGCGGGCCTCACAGGTTGCGGCAAAACTGAAATTCTGCGACTGATGCAGCGTCAAGGGGCAGCCGTGTTTGATTTAGAGGGCCTGGCAAATCATAAAGGCTCAGCATTTGGACATGTGGGCGAAGAGCAGCAACCACAGGTCGAAGATTTTGAAAACCTCGGCGCGGATTTTTTGGAGGAACTACCACGCGACCAAGCACTTTGGATAGAAGATGAAAGCCGTTCTATTGGCCGAATCTGGCTTCAAAATGAATTTTATTTGCTCAAGAAAGCGGCACCTATTGTCATCCTTGAACGTTCCCGAGCCAATCGACTGGATCATTTGGTGCATTTGTATGGCCAAGCTTCCCCTGAAGCCCTCACCGAAGTCTTTCCCAAAATTGCCAAACGTTTAGGTCATCAAAATGCGCAATGGGCTATCGATGCCATCATGGCGGGGGACTTGCGTTCGGCCGCTGAAATTGCATTGAATTATTACGACCGAACCTATGCGGAAAGTATGGAAAAGAGGAAGGACCAGGTACTCCTCACCCTCGATCTGAGCGATTGTAGTTTCGAAGAAGCCGCAACACGCCTTTTGCAACAAACTAAAGAACCCATCACAGCATGGCTGAAACAGCAGCATTAACCTCATTTAACCCCGGCTCAGGATGTGGTTGTAAAATCGCCCCCAATGCCCTGCAGGAAGTCCTAGGCGCTTCTGGCTATGACCCCAAGGAAAGCTGGTCCGATTTGTTAGTCGGGCACGATGCCAATGACGACGCAGCGGTGATGGACTTGGGTGACGGAACGGCTTTGATTCATACCACGGACTTTTTTACCCCCATTGTGGACGATCCCTATACCTTCGGTCAAATTGCCGCAGCGAATGCACTCAGCGATGTCTACGCGATGGGAGGAAAACCAAGTATGGCCTTAGCGGTGCTTTGCTGGCCTTTAGACAAGCTTCCGGCCAAGATGGCTGGACAAGTAATTGCTGGCGCGCGGGATAGTTGCCGAAAAGCTGGAATACCTCTGGCGGGAGGGCACAGCATCGAAGTACCTCAACCCATTTTTGGTTTATCAGTCACCGGAAGAGTAGCTATCCCTCAAATGAAAAAAAATGGCGGCGCTAAGCCCGGCGACCGGCTTTATCTGACGAAAAGCCTCGGCGTGGGAATTGTGGCTACCGCCATGAAGAAAGGGATTGCACTCCCCGAAGATGCCCTTTGGGCGGAAGAAACTATGGCGCAATTGAATCATGTAGGTGCGGATCTTGCTCCCATTCAAGGCGTTCATGCCATGACCGATGTCACGGGGTTTGGCCTCATAGGGCACCTGCACGAAATGATGACCGCATCCGATTGTTCTGCAACGCTCGATTATGCCTCGATCCCCACGTATAGCAAGGAACGACTTGCAGATCTTTACGCAATGGGCTCTATGCCCACTGGAACCACAAAGAACTACGTGACCTACTATGGCCAAGTGAGTCCAGTGAGTGGGGAGCAGCTCTTTTTGCTGTATGACCCACAAACGAGTGGTGGCTTGCTCATTGCCGTGGATCCAAATTCTGAGGCCGAAGTTGAGGCCTGCCTGCGTGCAGCAGGCTCCCAAGTTCATGCCATTGGCACGGTGGCTGCTAATGCAGATTATCGGATTATCATCGAGTGATTTCCGTCATTTAACGGCACGAAGACTCTCGCCTGAGTCAAATCGAAGTGTATACGCGCCGGGTTCCCAAGTGAGAGATTCAGGCAATGTGTAGCCTTCTACATTTGCCCAAAGGGCACCATGGTAGACGATTCGGCCGGAGGAATCGTAGGCACACACATCCGAAGCCGATAAATCTCTACCCCCGAGGCGCAACTGACCCGCTTGGTCAAACTGAGCCCAGTTTTGAACGAGGACTTCGCTGGGCACCCCAATACCGCTGGCATCCAGCCAAACCTCAAAGATTTTATCATTGCTTGTACTCAAGTTGCTGCCATTGCTAAAAAAGATATTCGGGCCGGTGCTCCGAATGCCACCCACCATATAGCCAATCAACACCGTGGCATTCGGTAGGGTTGGCAATTCAGCCGTGGATATGATCCCGTGTTGCATGGCCGAATGGATCGGAAAGAACTCCGCTCCTGCCCCGAGAAAATCAGGCATGTCCCCGAGGTAATATTCAGAGCTCCCATTGGGGGTTTCCACAATGGCAGAAATATGCTTGGTAAATGGGACATTGGGATCTTGGATGAGGCTGCCATCCGACTGAACGAGATACTCACCTATACCGCCCAAAAAGACCGTAGAGAACGTCGAATTCACCGAATCCCATAGTCCAAAGTGCGCGCTGTGGTATTGATTCAATAATTGCGACGCCCCAATGCGCAAGCTCAATCCAGCAGGACTTAAATCGACCATATCATGCCAAGGCAAATTGGCTCCCGGCTGGAATACGCCCGAAAATGCCGTCAGTCGCAAAGCACCTGTACTAGGATCCATCGTATGCGTCATGTTATAGTCCCGGCGGTGCATTAAGGCCGAATCTGTGACGAAGGTAAAGTTCATCACGGCCAAGGAGTCTCCATCGTCGATAAGGGAAAAATGGACATACCCATCATGATAATTTTGGCTGAAACCTGGTCCATGATTTGGACCCATCGGATTATAGCTTCCATGAAAGAATTGCCCGCCCGCTAAAAATACTTGTCCATTTAATTCTCGAGCCACACCACCCGTCCAGGCAAATCGAGGGTCGGCCCATGTGCGCACAGCGGCGCGCGCGGCAGCGCCATTCCCCTGCTGGATAGCAGCGATCATTTGTGGCACGTGTATCGCCGTGATACGACCGTGGGTACTGTGCATCGCGAGCGAGTTCATATAGCCATAGCCGCCCATCAAATAAAGTATAGAGTCTTGCTGAACGGACTGCATGTTGGTCGAAAGGAACTGATCCTGCACTGCTATGGGAAGCGAGTCCACGGGAAGGGCCCAATGCGTGAGATTGGCTGGATCAATGACATGGATCGAGGCGTTCGCCTCAGACACTAAAAAGGCTGCAAACGGATGGCGTTGATGCAAGCCGGCACTTCGACCACCGACCACAAGCATCTGATTATTCCATGCGGCGGCGGAAAAGCTCTGCGCGCCGCTCCAAGCGGATAAGGTTTTTTCTTCCAGACGCACATTCCAACCGGAAATTTGCCCTCGAAGGGAGGGCATGCTAAGGAGAACTAACAGAAGAAAGAGGTATCTTTTCATTTTGCAAACATCTCCAATAAAGCCCGAAATAAAGGTGATATTTGTCACCATACACAGAATCCAAGGTCATGGCCACAGCAAAATCCACTTATGTGGGCAGCCTGCGCTGCGAAAATCTACACCTGCAAAGCGGAACAGAGATCCTAACCGATGCTCCCAGTGACAATCAAGGAATGGGTTCGGCTTTTTCGCCCACAGAC
>JAQWXR010000040.1 GCA_029254375.1 Schleiferiaceae bacterium
GATATTCTAGTTTATTTGATGAATTTATGAGGCGGCAATCCCGCGCAGAGAAGTTTCAAAACCTCTCCATGGCAAAAAAGTCATTAAACGTTTAATGTCAATTCCATCCAACACGCTTATTCCCTTCAACCCTTCAACCCTTCAACTCTTCAACTTTTCAACCCTAGTATATCACCTGCACATATCCGTACAGATCTCCGTCTTCCGTTTCAAATCGATAGACGTAGGTGTCCTGTTGGACCGGTTTGCCTTCGCACTTGCCGTCCCAAAACTCCTTGAAGGGCTCGTCCGTTTCGAACATGACGTTGCCAAAGGAATTAAGAATGACAAAGTGATCCCCTGGGAAACAGTCGTTGCCCGCGATGGTAAGGACTTCGTTTCGACCGTCACCATTGGGCGTGAAGGCATTGGGTATCCAAAGCCGTTGGTCCATTCGGGTAACCGCTGAGGTGAAATCATAGCCGTAGACCGCATTGCAGATGGTATCCACAAGGTCCAGGTGCACGTTGTAGGTGCCCGTCGCAGGCAGCCTGTAGGTTGCCACTCTTCCAGTGTCCTGAATCCCGTTATGGAATGTCCATTGGTAGATGTAGCCTACCGTATCGGCACCATAGGTGACATTTACGCGAACACGCCCATCCTTGCATGAATCCGGAGCGACATTGACCTCTGGGCCGGGCCAATCCTCATCAAATTCAACCACTTGGTAGGTGGTGTCGCTCGTTCCACACGTGGTGTCGTATGCGACGAGTTCAATGGTATGAGGTCCAGGGTTGGAAAAACGATATGAAAGGCTATCGCCGTATTGCTTTGGGCTATTCCCAAATCGCCATTCATGGATTTCACTGTCAATACTTTCATTGAAGACTTTGACCTCAAATAGGCGGTCGCAGGAGAAGAATTCTGCGCTAAACTTGGCTACCGGAAAGATGCCTTGGTTGTGGGTGATTTGTATCGTGGTGCTATCCATAATATCACAGACCGTATCGATGGCAATCAACTTGATGTTCCAGATGCCTTTATTAAAAATGACCGTGGGTTCTTTGGCAGTTGATGTTTGACCATTTCCAAAGTCCCAAAAGAATTGATTGGCGTTTTTGGAATTGTTGGTAAAAGTGACCCGAAGGTTATCACAAATCGTGTCAACATCGGCTTCAAAGTCAATCGTAGCGACGGCAGAAACAGACGTTTCGAAATCAATCTTAATAACGCCGAGATTGCAATTATCGCTCAAGCGATTCGGCGAAACAACACCCGGGGTAGTAGGAAAGCTGCCATTCGAACAGGCGGCACAAACCGCTTGGTAAATGGTCCCATCGGGTGCGAATCGGGAGGTGCCTCCGTCGACGTGTTCGGCCGAGGTGCCCCCAAAGAAGGTGGCATATAACACCCCTGAGGCGTTTTGCTTGAACACCAAAAAGTAGAAATCATTACCATCCGTAGTGGATTGTACCGCATCGTTGGTGACAAAAAGCCCATTGGTATTACCCGCTTGATTGCCTTGGTTCACCGCGCCACCCCATCCCGAAAGAAGAATATTAAGGCAATCATCTACATTGAAGGCCGTTGGGACGAGATTAATAAAGTTATTTGCCGTTCCAAATTTGGTGCTAAAAATCAGCTGACTTAAGTCCGAAGAAAGCTTGACTACAAATTGTCCCCCAGCATTGGTTGCCCAAGTGCCTGCTGTCACTGGCCAAAGCCCAGTGGTCTGACCATAGGTGTAGACCGCTCCATACTTGTCAATATCTATGAAATAACTCTGATCTGTATTGCTTGTGCCGAGGTAGGTACTTCGAATCAAGCTTCCACTTGGGTTGAGCCGGCAAATGAAACCATCCGCACCTCCGTAAGCGGTAGGATATTTGGACCCTGTCGTGTTTGGGAGGTCATTGGACGTTGTTCCACCAGTGACGTAGACATCACCATTGCTCGCCACTTTGAGGCTGTATCCGGACTCCTTTCCACTTCCGCCGATGAAATTCTGCCAGCGCAAGGAACTGAGGCTAGGGTCTAGCGAAAAGACCCATGCGTCAGAGGAACCATTGATGGAGCTCACTGTGGAATTGGATGTGGTCGCCACGTAGACGTTATCATTGGCGTCCACTACGATTTCTCCACGGGCTTGGTCCCCGTAATTTTTGGCTAAAGCGAGATTCAAACCTTCATTTCCGCTACTGCCCATAAAGGTGCCACCATTCAAGCCGGTGCCATTGGAATTTAATCGAAGGACAAAGGCATCCACGCCATCTTCAAAATCAAATGAGGTCGCGGAGCCTTGGCTTGGACCATAGGCAGGACCCCCATTAAAGCTATTGTCATAGGATACACCAAGTGGCATTGGGAAGTCTGCGGAGCCGGTCGTTCCATAGATCAGCAAATCTCCCGCATTGTTGACAATCATAGAATGGGCTTGGTCGGGACGATCCCCGCCGATGTAGGTGGAGTAGAGCCGCTGGCTGCCATTGGCAGAAAACTTGGTTAATCCAATGTCCATTCGGGCATAGCCTCCGGAGCTTTGGTCATTATAGCTTGGGTCGAATGCTCCCGGCGAACTTGGGTACCCAACGTCAAAGACAATTCCGCCGCCGTAGAGATTGCCTTGGTCATCGTAGGTCGCCGTGTAGCCCCAGTTGTCAGCCAGGGAACCACTAAAAGAAGAAAAGACCAGTGTCGGATCAATGACCAGGGTCTTGCCCTTGGCGTAGTGGGCGACTTTAAAGCCCACTCGGCCATCTTCCAGGGTGAAATCGCAGCGCACAGTTTTGCCCGTTTCGAGAATGTAGGCATAGGGCGCAGTCTCTGTCACCGTGCCCAAGGGAGTTTCCAAAACAAGTTGACCTTCGAGGTCTAAACGAGCTGTCACTCCTTGGTAAATCATTTGGATATCCGTTGGATTTCCGCCGGCTCTGACATGCCAAGCGTTATACAATTCGCCCTCTTTTTCGCCCCAAATCTGATCAATAAAAGGGTAGAGGTTAGGTCGAGTAAATCCATGGTATTCAGGGACATTTGTCGTCCATCTAGAGGGGTCATTACCAAGGAAATAATGGCGTGGACTACCTGAGGAGTCGCTGCCCGAGAAGGGGGATTGAGGCTGGGCGCCATCGTAGGTGCAGATCAGTCCAAAGGCATCAGGCCCAGCATCGTGGGTTCTGTTGGGATGGTCGTCGTGACCATGTTGGGGCATGACGCGCTCATTTAGCAGCATCATTCGGTAGCCCGTAGCTTCCCAAAAGATGGCCCCATAACTCAAGGGAGTTTTCGCAAGGAAGGCCTCAGGCCATTGGCCTTGGTTTGGGATGAAAAGGGGCTGGGCATGGGCGGAAAAGGCCCAAAGCAACATCCAAAAACCCATCCACTTTTTCATCGTCTAAATCTACGCGCTTTTGCGGCGGGCGCGGAGAAAACCCCGTTGCCCATCTAACCAACATGTAGCAAGCAAATAGTGTTCCGCGTTTTCTTTGAGGCGCATTCGCTTTCGAATCATTTCTGCTTTTTCTGGGAAGCCCCGGACCACCACGGAAGCCCCGTCAGGCCACGCATCTTCGAACGGAGTATGAATGCTCTCGAGTTCAAATATTCGCCCGGGAAATTCCGGATAAAAGTGATCGCTAGTCAGAAGTCGCGCCTCAGGATGTAACTGCTCCAAGTGGAAATGGGCCGCCACCGTCGGGACTCCTCGAGCAGCAATTATCGACGCGTCAGCATCGTACACGTAGCGCTTGGGGGCAGAAAGAGAAGGGGCGTGGCAAGCGGAGTCAATCTTCCAAGCGTATCGTTCGGCGCCGTTTCCAAGGAGATCTACGGCCCAGTGTTCTGGAGCCGCTGAAGATGATTCTGCATGGCAGAGTAGAAGAAGTTCTTTCACTTCTCGTTTAACGCTCAAGGTCCAAACAAATCGACACGAAGGAAAGCAGCGAAGAGCCTCAGCGGAATCGACCATGGGGGAGAGCTTAATCATCACCCATGGGGCGGCGCCGAACCATTTAGGCAATTCGGTCAAAGGGTTAGGTAAGCTGTCAGCAGGGTGGTACACCCTCTGACCGCGATGGTCCAAGCGCGACGGATCCACATAAATGGCCGCAAAAGATTGATCGAGGTCAAAGTCTTCGGCGCGAATCTGATAGACCGCACGCTGACTTCCAAGGACTTGGCTATTGTGTGTGTGAAGTAGGGCCAAGTGAGGATCCACCTCCGTAACAATCAGTCGAGCGCCCAGGTGCTCAAAGGCCCAACTATCCACGCCACTTCCTCCGGTGGCATCCCAAATGGATGGTTTCGGACGGAGGTAGGCGAGGAGTTTGTCCGCCTTCCAAAGCGCGGTTTGGCATGAACTTGCTTGGGCCAAATAGGACTTGCTTGGGAATAGATATCCTGGCGTATCAATTAGCCTCTTAAATCGTTCACTCATTTCTTGGCGAACTACCAACTGATCGGTTAGAATATCTTGAAAGTCAATTTTTGGCCGTTTGAGTCTCAAGCGAAATGGCTCATGGCCATTATGGTCAATACAAAAGCGCTCCACGTCGCGTGGGCTTGGAAAAGTCAATGAGGCATCCATGGTTCAAATATAGTTTTTGACCTATCCATTTTGTCTCATTAGCTATGCCGTCGTCAACCTATAAAGATGTATTTTCATCGCCTTCTAAGCTAAAACCCTAGACATGCAACGAATTTTCCATTTCTTCCTTGCTTTAACAGTCGCTTTCGGCTCCCTGCAAGCTCAAATTGTGAGCACTTCAGATACGGCGTTTGGGCCTTCTTCCCCAACGCTTCTTGTGGGAGCCACGCCGAGCACTGCCACGGTTTCGACCTGTGCGGATAGCCTGTTGGTTCAAATTCCGGCTAATCGATGGGTCTACAGCGTGGATGTCGTGTATGAAATGCTGGCGGCCAACAATGGTTGGAGGAGTGAGCAGTTTAGCTATCTCGAATGTAAAAATACAGGGGCCAAAGAAGCGACAATTTCGCAAGGTGCAGGAAATAACGCGGGTATTCAATCCTACAGCCGCAGTGGATTGAGCATCGCGAATGGGGCTAGCACTACGGGCACCTTGGTGTTTGATTTGCATGCATTTCGCACCTGGGGAGGTCCCGCAGGCTGCGATACCGCGGTAAATAAGGTGGTGCAGGGAAGTTTAGTCATCACCGTGAATCACGGACCACTGCCTACCTGTTTTCCACCAACGGGTTTTCAAAATAACTGGACTATGTCCAATTCGGCTCAATTCTCATGGACCACAGGAGGAGCGAGTAACTGGCAGTTGAAGTACGGAACGGTGGGTTTCAATCCGAACTCTACAGGCACTTTTGTCGCCTCGAACAGTTCGACCAAAAGGGTGAATGGCTTAACGGCTTCCACGACCTACGATATTTACGTGCGAGACAGTTGTGGCACGGGCAACAGCTCCATATGGGTTGGGCCTCTTAGCTTTTCAACGCTGTGTTCTCCCACGGTAGCGCCATACTTAGAGACGTTTAGTGGAACGGGATGGGTTACAGGAGCGGGTACAAACAATGCAAACAATGCCATTGACGCATGCTGGGATAGGGATCCTTTAGCACCCACCGGCAATGGGGGCGGCCAGCCTTATGCTTGGGGAACTAAATCAGGACCTACGCCTTCGAACAACACCGGCCCAGTGGCTGATCATACAATGGGTTCCGCCGCGGGAAAATACATTTACACCGAAGCGAGTCCTGGAGCCTACCAAGACGAAGCAAGCATCACCTCACCTTTAATGGACATGAGCGGTCTAAGCAACCCATCAGTCACCTTTTGGAAACATATGTATGGCCAATACACAGGCACGGTGACCTTAGATGTGTGGACCCCAAATAATGGCTGGCAATTAGGCTTGTGGAGCCAGTCGGGCGCATCGCAGGCTTCTTCTGCGGCTGCCTGGGATTCCATCAATGTTCCCTTGACCAATTTGGCAAATGACACGATCCGCATTCGATTTAGAGGCATTCGTTCGTTTGATATTACGGGTGATATGGCCTTGGATGATGTTTTCTTCCAAAATGGTGTGACCTGTCCTCAGCCAACGGGTTTATCGTCAACGAATACGGGCTTCACCTTTGTGGATCTGAACATCACTACCGGGGCCGGTAGCAGTTGGCAGCTTGCGTATGGCGGTACGGCCCAGACACCGGCTGCCATGTCGAAAACGGTCGTTTCGTCTACCACGCCTACGCTTTCTGGCTTAACGGTTGGAACGGATTACGCAATCTACGTGCGCAACATCTGTGGTGCGGGGGATACCTCGGGTTGGTACGGTCCCATTTTGATTAGCACACTATGTTCCCCCGTTGCTGCACCTTGGTCCGAAGACTTTGATGGCACCGGCTGGACCGCTGGAACAGGTACCTACAATGGCGGCGATGACCTCGCTTCGTGTTGGTTCCGCGACCCCGAAGCGGGCACGGGCCCCGGCTCAGCCTACTACTGGGGCATTCGCGCTGCACCTACCACCACGGGGGGAACGGGTCCTGCAACGGACGCCTCAGGCAATGGCCGATTTGCCTACACAGAGTCATCTTCCGGCTTGCCTGGACAAGTGACTACCCTGCGCACGCCGCCGATCAACACAAGCACCTTGACGACCCCAGAGCTTTCCTTTAGCTACCATGCGCGCGGAAACTCCATGGGTAGTTTGGGCTTTCAAGTGTGGACACCCAATGGCGGTTGGTCCGGAATTACTGCGGTATTCAGCGGCAACCAACCTTTTACCGGCTTTAACCCTCCATGGCTAGATACGGCCTTCACGCTTCCCGCTTCGGACACCTTGATGGTTCGCTTTGTGGCGACCCGTGGTTCGGCCAACCAAAGCGATATGGCCATCGATGAGATCGAAATCAAAGAGGCCCCCGCATGTCCAGCACCTAGCGCCTTGGCAGTAGGGACTGTGACGACCACGACGGCAGGACTGAGTTGGACGACGGGTGGGGCTTCCCTGTGGAACATTGCCTTTGGGCCTTCTGGTGCGGTCAACTTTGGCACCTTCGCAAGCGCTAGTACGAATCCCTACACGCTTACCGGCCTTACGCCCGGAACCACCTACGACGTCTATGTTCGCGATAGCTGTGGCAGTGGTACGAGTTCGGTTTGGGTGGGTCCAATTACGTTCACAACCCCTTGTGTATCCTTGACGGCCCCGTGGTCAGAGAACTTTGATGGAGCCAATTGGGTGACTTCCACCCATTTTCAATCGGGAGATATTGACCCCTGTTGGGATCGAAGCGCGACGACAGGATTTTGGTGGAAGGCGGAAGCAGGCGCGACCCCAACGGGAAACACGGGCCCCTTGGGGGATCACACGAGTGGAAGTGGCAAGTATATGCACACCGAAACGGCCAATGGCACCGCAGCGACATGGTTAGTCTCTCCGGTAATCCAATTGGACACTTTAAGCAACCCTGAAGTGAGTTTCTTCTACCACATGTTTGGTGGGCAGATCCAGAAATTAGACTTAGAGGTGAGCGTAAACGGTGGAACGTGGATCAACGTATGGACAGCCACAGGTGCCCAGCAAGTCGCCCAAACGGACCCATGGCTTAGGGGCTCTGCTTCCCTTAGCGCATACTCCGGTGACAGCATTCAATTGCGCTGGTTTGGCTATCGAAACGGGGGTTTTGCCAATCAGGTAGACATGTCTATTGACGACATTGTTGTGGACAACGCTCAACCATGTGCGGATCCAAGTGCTTTAACGGCCATTGTAGCCAGCAGTACCTCGGTACAGGTTTCGTGGACTAGCCTTTCCGGCGGAACGAGTTACATCGAATATGGAACTTCAGGATTCACCCCCGGGGCGGGGACGGTGCTTCAAGCTACGTCCAACCCAATGATGGTCACAGGTCTTACGTCCAACACCGCGTATGACTTCTACGTTTACGATTCTTGTGCCGCCAATGATCTTTCCAATTTGGTAGGTCCAGCATCGGCTACCCCAATTGCCTGTGCGAACTCCTGTACGTATACCCTGCACATGACAGATAGCTTCGGTGATGGCTGGGTGGGTAACAACTTTGGAACGGCTCAGCACCAACTGCAGATCACTGTAGGTGCCATGAGCGTCTTCTATACGTTTGACGCAGGATTTGATTCATCGTCGGTCATATCCGTCTGCGATGGGGATAGCATTTACATGGAGTTTTTCGTCAATGGCAATTGGGCCAATGAATGTGGCTGGTATTTGGTGGATTCTAATGGCGACACGGCGTATGCGCATGACGACAATACGGCCATTCCCACGGGTATTCACTATTCGGGAAGCGTCGTATGTGTGGCTTGTCCGGTACCTAGTTCCTTGAACGTCACCGCTTCGACGGCAAATTCTGTAAGCCTTGCCTGGGTCTCAGGGGGAGCCACTTCATGGCAGATTGAATATGGACCTGTTGGCTTTATTCAAGGTGCAGGAACCACGGTTACAGCGGCAAGCAATCCATTCACTGTGACGGGGCTCAATGCCTCAACGACCTATGATTTCTATGTGCGTGACGTATGCGGACCATCCTCTACATCCAGTTGGGTAGGCCCAATCAGCGGTAGTACCGCATGTGGTGTGATCACAGCACCCTATGCAGAGAATTTTGATGCCAGCTTTGGTGAAGGCACGGGCAACTTCAATCAGAATTCCACGATTGATCCTTGTTGGACGCGCAATCCAGCTGCAGGCGCAGGTGGACCCCCCTTCAACCAACCCTACCACTGGGGTGGAGGAACAGGCACCACGCCAACCAACAATACGGGTCCCACCGCGGATCACACGAGTGGAAGCGGTAACTACGCCTATGTAGAAGCTTCGGCATTCAACGGCGCTTCCGCGACGTTGACTACGCCTCTGATCTTCTTGGATACCTTGAGCAATCCGGAGGTCATTTTCTGGCGCCATATGTTTGGCACCCAAATAGGCACTTTGAATTTAGAGATCAGTGCAAATGGCGGAGCGTGGACCAATATTAGTACGGCTCAAGGCACACAAGGTAATAGTTGGCAGGAAGTGAAGGCCAATCTTTCGAGTTATGCGGGTGCGGGTGATACCGTTCAACTGCGCTTCACATCCACAAAGCCTGGTGGCGGTAACCAAGCATCTGGCGATATCGCGATTGACGATTTGACCATCAACAATCCGCTTCCCTGTTTGCCCCCATCCAACATCACTGTACAAGCGTTTAGCAACACCAGTCTAGAAGTTACTTTCACAGCTGGCGGCGGTGGTGTCACGATGATTGAATTCGGTCCTTCTGGTTTTACTCCTGGTTCGGGAACCCTCGTTGCCGCCGCAAGCAGCCCCTTCATTATCCCAGGTTTACTTACCAGCACAGCCTACGATGTCTATGTCTTTGACTCTTGTGGGATAGGTCAAGTTTCGCCCAAGTTGGGTCCCTACAGCCAAACGACCTTCAGCTGTCAAAACGGCTGTCAGTATACCCTGGACTTGTTAGATACCTTTGGCGACGGCTGGACAGGCAATGGAGCAGGCACCCTTCTGCACAACCTTGAAATCACCACAGGGGCGAGCGTGACCAACTTTACGTTCAATGCAGGATTTGCCGCAAGCTTCACCATCAATGTTTGTGATGGGGATACGCTACGAGTTCGCTTCCTAGCGGATGGCGCATGGGCGGATGAATGCGGATGGTACCTCATCGATTCCTTCGGGGATACTGTGAACAGCTTCACGCCGGGTACTTTGCCTGGAACGGGCTACTTGCTGGAGAGCAACATCGCGTGTACCAACCCCTGTCCTCCGCCTGTGGCTGGCTTCACGGCAACAAGCAATGGCTTGCTGGGAACGTTTGATGCCACGGCATCTTCGGGCAACAGTTTGACCTACAGCTGGAACTATGGAGCGGGCGGCACCGCTGTGGGCCCGAACACCTTGTACAACTTCCCCCACGACAGTACCTGGAACGTTCAGCTAGTCGTAACGGATCTCTGTGGCCAAACAGATACGATTGTCCAAGGGGTGACCGTTTGTAGTCCAACGATGCAGACCTTTACGATGAGCACATCCGTACTGACCTTGAACTGCAGTGGTCCTGCCATCCCTGGACGCTATGGTAGCATTTGGTATGACTTTGGAAATGGTCAAACCGTACCTGGAGCCAATGCTTCCTATACGTACCCAGTCGGTGGAAGCTATACCGTGACCTTATATGGAGTGAATCTTTGTGGAGATACGATTAGCACTTCGCAGAACATTACGATGTGCATCAAGCCTACGGCCAACTTCACCTTCTTCATTGTGAGCTCCAACGGCAATGGAATGACGGTGCAATTTGATGCCACCTCCTCCTTGATGGCCAATACCTATACGTGGTACTGGGGGGATGGTCTATCCTCCACAGGAGCGAACTTCATTCAGCATACCTATGCGGTGCCAAGCTTGCTATACAATGTCACCTTGGTCATTACCAACAGCTGTGGATTGGGCGATACGGTAAATCACCGCCTCGATGAAATTGGCCTCGATGAGTCAGGTCAGGCTCGAGGAGCGTGGTTGTATCCAAACCCTAGCACTTCCTTGCAAGGCTTGACCTTAGCTGGATGGATCGCCATGGATGATGCGGTCGTGACCTTACTAGATGCCTATGGCCGTGTGGTCCAAATTCTTGAAGTCCAAAGCGACGAGGCAGGCCAAGCGACGCTTCCTTTCAAGCAAGTCGCTGCCGGGCTATACTTTGTCCGGATTCAAGGAGAATCTCGCGAGGAGACCTTGCGATTTGTGCTGGAGAAGTAGGGGAGTGAAAGGGTAGAAGAGTGGAAGAGTAGAAGGGTTTAAGGGTGAAAGGGTAGAAGAGAGGCGTTTTAAACGTTTAATCTCTTTTACCCTTTCGCATTTTAAGGGAACTTGTCTGCGCGCTCGAGGGCTATGGGTTTAGCCTTTGTTTTTGGGCAACCGAGCAAGCCAACAAAGCAACTGGCCAACAAAGCAACGAACGAACAAACCAAGTAATCCCTCTATCTTTACCTTCCTAATCCCGCCCTGTGGAACATCTTCTGACCCTCGAAACCCTCTTCGCATTCTTGACGCTTTCCTTTTTGGAAATAGTATTGGGTATCGACAATATCATCTTCATCAGTATTTTGACGAATAAGTTGCCCGAGGAGATTCGCCCCAAGGCGCGGACGTTTGGGATCGGCTTGGCTTTGGTTTTCCGCATTCTGATGCTGCTATCCATTACGTGGATTATTGGTATGACGGAGCCCTTTGCGCACATCATGGGCTTTGGCATCAACGGGCGCGATACGGTGCTCTTTTTAGGGGGCTTGTTCTTAATTCAAAAATCCACCCGTGAGATTTACGAAATTGTCGAAGCTGGCGGTGCTCAGCATGGGCAGGATATGAAGGTTCAGACCGCGTTTGCAGCGATCATTGTGCAGATTGCCCTGTTGGATATCGTTTTTAGCTTTGACAGCATTTTAACCGCCATTGGCATGACCCAAAACCTTCCTATCATGATTGCCGCCATCGTGGTAGCCATGATTGTGATGCTGAAGTTCAGTGGGTCGGTGGCCAAGGTGATTGAAAAACATCCTTCACTGCAGATCCTTGCGCTTGCCTTTTTGATTTTGATCGGTGTGCTTCTTGTGGCCGAATCCGCGGGCTACCATGTGCCCAAATCATACATCTATGCGGCTGTGGGCTTCTCATTGGCTGTTGAAATCCTAAACATGCGCGGCAGAACGCGCCGTTGAGATGGTGTTCGGTTGGATTCGATTTTTTTACCGTTTACTGTGCTTCATTGTCTCGGCATTTTTGATGATGATTCCACTGCTTATTCTCGCGAAACTTTTGCGAATGCCGATGTCATTGCGACATGGCATTTTCAAAATTTGGCGAGCTTTTTTTCTTTGGGCCATGGGCATCGAGGTTCGTGTGCAAGAAGGGGCAGCTCCTCGTGAAGCCGCTATATTGATGGGGAATCATCGGAGCTATGCCGATATTCTCTTCGTTTTCAGCGCCACGCCGACCATCTTTTTGGGTAAGGCCGAGGTAAAGTCGTGGCCAATCATTGGTTGGGCCGCGCAAGCCATTGATGCTGTTTTTGTAAATCGCAGCGACAAGGACTCCCGTCGAGCCGCCCGCAAAGCTCTAGGCGAACGCATCCAGCAGGGCATGAGTCCGGTGGTGTTCCCGGAAGGGACGACGGCTGCGCAGGGCTTGCTCCCTTTTAATCCAGGAATGTTTTATACGGCCGCCGAAATGGATTTACCCATCGTGCCCTTTGTTCTGAATTACAGCGATCCAGCCCTCGCATGGGTCGGGGAGGAGCAGTTCGTTCCACATGTTTTGCGTATGATGCGTCGACCTGCTTGGCATGTCGACGTGCACATCGGACCTGCCTTTCGCGGGGAGGACGCCGAAGTATTGCTTGCTGACGTTCGTTCTTGGATGGAAGAACGTGTAAATCCCTAGGGGCTTGTCTAAGTAGACGATAATTCCTATTCCCTGGTTTGCGGGTTGAAAACCTCCAAAAACATTCGGCAAAACAGGATTCAAATTGGGTAATTTTGTCTCATGCGTAAGGTCTTCTATTTGTTCGTCCTGATTGCTTTTTCCTTGGCCTCTTGCCAGCGTGAATTGCTCGACCCCAAGGATTTACACATTACACTTTCGCCAGGATTCCTGTTCCCGTTAGCGCATGTCAATTTGGACCTTGAGGATGTCCTTCCTCTGGACACCGTCGGTCCCTTGACGTTGACGGACGATCCCTACTACGTCTTAACCTACCAGGAAGATAGCCTTGCCGTGATTTCAGCCGCAGACTTGCTTCAAATACCGGCCCAAGCACCCGCGGCGCTTAGCGTTCCACTTGGCCTGGTGAATTTGCCGGATTTTCAAAGTTCAGCGGGAATCTCTCTTGGAGCTCTGAGCGCAAATATTAGCAATCCCAGCAACTTTGGCAGCAGCATAGCGAGTGCGCACGGTAGCAATGCACCTTTCCCCGCGCTTCCAAATCAAAACCCTGGTGCGCTC
>JAQWXR010000004.1 GCA_029254375.1 Schleiferiaceae bacterium
GTGAGATATACCCCTGCAGCGGAAATAATCATTCGCTCCGCTACGTGACTCAAGGGCAAATAAGAAATGAAGACCTCTTGATGAAGGAAATCAAATTGCTGCAGTATCATTCGAAACGCCGACTGAAAGCTGGAAAAATTGTGCATGACCCCTTTGGGCATTCCCGTCGTTCCGGAGGTGTATATAATTGTCATTAGAGCATCGGGATCCATCACCGAAGGCTTAAAATCAGCCACTCCCGAATCTATCACCGAATGCCAAGCGTGATGGTTTTCTGCGGGACTCAGATTTATATGAGGAATAGCCACGCAATGAAGCCCTTTGGGGCAATGATCGGTAAACAATGCGGGATCGTCTAGCTTACCTATAACCAAGACCTTGGATTCTGAATGTTCCATAATCTTGTAGGCCGTTTCGCTGTCAATCGTAGGGTAAATAGGCACCGATACGGCTCCAATCAATGAAATCGCATAGTCTGCAATTAACCAGTGTGCCGAATTCTTTCCTACGATGGCCACTTTATCTCCGGAATCCACGCCCAAAGACCTCAAACCTGCGGCAAACCTGCAGGCCTCCTGGTAGGTCTCCAAGAAAGTGAATTGAATTCGACCCGCAGTAGCATGTGGTTCATCTAAAAAGAGTCGATCTGGAAAATTCGTCGCATTCCAAGCAAGCTGCTCAGGCAAGGTGCGCGATGAGCGGTCGGCTGCGAGATGACCTAAGCCCTTCTGGACGTGATAGCCTTCCAGCGGGGCGAGAATTTCGAGCACATGCTGATGGCTCTTTTCTATGTCTTTGTTAGCCTGGAATGGCGCGGCAATGCTGACTACTTTGCGGCCAAAGTCTATGCCCAAGGTGACGATGGGCACGCCAGCAGCGCTCGCAATCGCATGGTACCCGGACTTTAGGCCGTCCACCTTGGACCGCGTGCCTTCCGGGGCTAGAGCTAATTTAAAATTCTCTTGGGCCGCAAATTGGGCCGCCATTTGTTCCACGAGGCCCTCGCTCGCCGACCGATTCACTGGAATGGCTCCCAGCGAACGAAGTATGGCCCCTAGAGGCCACCAAAACAAGCTGTGTTTGGCCATGAACCGTAGGTCATACAAGCCTACATCCTCCCGAATGCAGAGGCCAATAAAAAAGTCCCGCCAGGAGGTATGTGGCCCTACAATCAATATAAATTGCGTCAGGTCTTTTGGCAGAGAATCACGATATTCCCAGCCTTTTTTGGCCAATCGGCCGCGAAGAAAGGTCAGTTTCATGACTCCAATATAATTCTAAATACAGATTTAAAGCCCAATCTCCCCTGTGCGCTGCTCTTCTTGCTTTGTTATCGCCGAATTCATTTTCTTGAACAAAGCAGTCCATAACGCCATTGTTTGTCATGATCCGCATGGGCAGATCTGGATTGCGCTTTGAGGGTGGTAAGTCCGCTGAATTTGTACTTCGTCAACATACGTTGGACTAAAGTTCGATTTTTTTAATGGAGACGTTAACAATGATCCTATAATCTCAAACACATTAGTCAAAGTGAAAAAGAGTCCAGGCAGGCCTAGCGCGCAAAGACCAATTGTGATTATCTTCGCGCCACCATTTTGAATGGTTCGGTAGCTCAGTTGGTAGAGCAATGGACTGAAAATCCATGTGTCGGCGGTTCGATCCCGCCCCGAACCACTTCCAAAGTGAAGCCCTGCTCCCTGGAGCGGGGCTTTTTTTTTCCTACATGCATAAAATTGGCTGCATATACCCTCAAATTCAATCGGCTTTCGTTTCTTGCGGCCCGTGAAACAGAATTTTTGGATTTGCCTTGCTTTATTGGCGACTCAGTCAAGCGTTTGGGCTCAATTTAGCTATGGAGTGGCTTCAGGCGATCCACAATCCGAATCGCTGGTGATTTGGACGGCGCTCGAGCAGGTTCAAAAGGAAGAGACCGTGATTTGGGAAGTTGCCAAGGACATTGACTTCCAGCATATTATTGCGAGTGGTAGCTACCTGACTTCTCCTGATCTTGGAGGCACGGTCAAGGCCATACCTGGTGGACTGGAGGCTAGCACCACCTATTTCTACCGCTTCTGGTGGCATGAAGTCGCTTCGGCTATCGGACGAAGCAAAACGGCTCCACACCCGGCCTCCACGCAGGCCATTCGCCTCGGGGTCGTTTCCTGCGCACACTATGAGGCCGGATATTTCCATGGATACGCGGCGATGGCGGAAGAAAAAAATATCGATGCAGTCATTCACTTAGGAGACTACATATACGAGTATGGACGTGGGGATGCCGGATGGAAAGTCCCTGGACGACTCCATGAACCATCACATGAAATTGTCACACTCGAGGATTATCGGACGCGCTATGCTCAGTACCGCAAAGATCCGGATCTTCAAGCTTTTCATGCGGCTCATCCGGTGATTGCAATTTGGGATGATCACGAAATTGCGAACAATAGCTTTAGCACGGGCGCTCAAAATCACCAGGTTGAGGAAGGTGACTACGGCCAAAGGCGCTTAGCCGCCATGAAAGCCTATCAAGAGTGGATGCCGATCCGACCAGAGTTTAATACGGGATATCGCCAGTTTCGCTTTGGGTCCATGGTGGATTTGTACATGATTGAAACGCGTCTAGACGGTCGTAGTGAAGCGGTAAAAAAGGAAGCAGATCGCTTTTTACCCGCTAATGAGCATCATATGATGAGCCCCGCGCAGCACCACTGGCTCGAAACGGAATTGGCGCGAAGTGCCGCCGTGTATCGTGTGATCGGCAATCAAGTCATCTTTTCGGAATTGAACTTGGGCATCATCCCAAGCGATCGCCTTGAACGTTTTAATCTCGATGCCTGGGACGGCTATGCGGCTGAGCGCGATAGCCTACAAAGAAGCTTTAAACAAAGTGCTCCTGTCGTTATTCTTACTGGAGATTCCCATTGCTCTTGGGCATTTCAGGGTCCTGGGTATGTCGAATTATGCACTCCAAGTATCACTTCCATCAACTTCAATGAATTCACCACGGAAGCTTTGGCGCGTTTAGCGGGTTTCTTTCTTGGTTTGAGCAATAGGAATTTGGAATATGTGGATACGCGAAATCATGGATACATGCTGGTAGATTTTGATGCGATGGAAGCCCGGAGTGAATGGGTGTATGTGGAAGAAATAAAACTTGCCGGGCCTTGGCGCATCCATAAACGACGTCATCGAAAAATTCTTGGATGGCAAAAAAATATGATGCGGCGATAGGCCTTCGTAACTTTGACTTATGAAACGGTCTTTTCTATGCAGTCAATGTGCGTTTTGGCACGAAAGCAACGATGGCCATTGCCCAACTTGCGGGCCGCTTTTCTCAGATTCTCACCCTCCCGACCAACGGTATGCTTCTGACCACCGCACTCCGAATCCTTTTGAAATGCCTCTACCTACTTGGGTGAAAGACCCTACCCTCTCCGCTCCAATTCGATTTTTAAAGAATTCAGCTGTTGCCATGCAATGGGTGGCGTTGACTTTTGCCGGTTCGATTGCATGGATGGCTTATTGGGTCGCCGTTTGAATTCCAATCGAATCGTCTGGATTTCTATGGGCTTATTTTTTGGCCACCAAGCATTGATTCAATCTGGCTATTCTCTTTCAGGCTTAGATTCCTATCTGGACCCACTCCTCTTCTTACCGATTGCCCTCGGCTGTTCTGCCTGGTTAGTTCGTGGAATAGCTCCGGGCTTCCAATGGGATAGGCGCTTTGTGATCGGATTTTGGCTCCTTTCTTCTGCGGCTTTTGAAGCGTGGATTCCCAGCTTTGATGGACGATTTACCTCAGACCCTTGGGATGTCCTCGCCTACGCCCTGGGCGGATTAGGCTATTCCATTTTTGCTGAACAAGCCGATGACCTCTCATAGAGATTAGTGGATTTTACCGCTGTCTTGGATGCCTAGAGTAACGAGTGTTTACTTAACACCCGCTGTCTATAGTTAATTTAATAATAGTAGTTATTACCATTTCTTTGAGTATCGTATATTTGACACTTATGCTTCTGAAAATAGCTCTGGAGCCCTTTAAACGTCCTGCATAAGTCAGATATACATCGAATGAAAACGCTTTTCACAAATCCAAAAGTCAATCCAGCCGACCATCCTGATTTTGATCAGTTTTTTTCATTCGGAATTTCCGTCGACTGTGTGGTATTCGGCTATGATGGCATTGATGTAAAAGTCCTTCTAATTGAGCGAGGCACAGAGCCCTACTTGGGCCATCAGGCCATTCCTGGTGACCTAGTGCATCCAACGGAGGACGCCGTCACTGCCACTCAGAGAGTCTTACGTGACCTCACTGGTCTGGAGAATATATACCTCGAACAGCTTCAAACATTTGCCGGGGTTAACCGACATCCTCTTGGTCGAGTGGCAACGATCGCCTATTACTCGCTGATCAAAATCGAAGATTATAACCCCCGACCCTCTTCTTGGGCCACCGATGCCCAATGGACGGCCATTCAGAATTTGGGCGAAATGGCCTTCGATCACAAAGAAATCTTTAGCACAGCGCTAGAGCGATTGCAGCAGCGCGTGAGAACTCAACCCATCGGATTTGAATTATTGCCCACAGAATTCACTTTGGCGGACTTGCAACATTTGTATGAGACCTTGCTAAATACCCAGTTTGACAAGGCCAACTTCCGCAAGAAAATTTTGGCTATGGATTTACTTAAACCTCTCGAAAAAACGCAAAAAGCCGTGCGTCATCGTCCAGCTCGTTTATATCAATTCGATGCAAATCGATATGCAGCTTTGACCAAGCGCGGTATTCACTTTGAACTCTAATTCCAAGTTATTTAACGCTCCTTTACAGTAGATATGACCGGCACATTTGAATTTCTCGATTACGCCATTTTTATGGGCTATGCCCTATTAATTCTTGGGGTAGGCCTTTGGGTGTCCCGGGATAAGAAAGGGCATGAAAAAAACGCAGAAGATTACTTCTTAGCCAGCAAGTCCCTTCCATGGTGGGCCGTGGGCACGTCGCTCATTGCAGCCAACATCTCCGCAGAGCAATTCATTGGTATGTCCGGATCTGGCTTCAAGATTGGTTTAGCCATCGCCTCCTACGAATGGATGGCGGCTTTAACCTTGATCATTGTAGGGAAGTACTTTCTTCCCATTTTTATCGAAAAAGGCCTCTACACCATTCCTGAATTTGTCGAAAAACGTTTTTCGACAAATCTAAAAACCATTCTAGCCGTCTTTTGGATCGCCTTATATGTCTTCGTAAATCTTGCCTCCGTGCTCTACTTGGGATCCTTGGCTCTTCAGACAATCATGGGTATCCCAATGATTTATGGCGTCCTTGGCCTCGCTGCCTTTGCTGCAGCGTACTCCCTTTACGGTGGACTCTCTGCCGTTTCATGGACAGATGTTATTCAGGTTATCTTCTTAACCATTGGGGGTTTGGTCACCACTTACCTCGCCTTGGATGCCGTTTCAATGGGCCAAGGATTTATGGCCGGAATGAAGACCATCATGGAGGCAGCTCCAGAGCGCTTTGCCATGATTTTGGACGAAAGCAATCCCGATTACATCAGTTTGCCTGGCCTAGGCGTCCTCCTTGGAGGCATGTGGGTAGCTAATCTCTACTATTGGGGCTTTAATCAATACATCATACAGCGCACCTTGGCAGCCAAATCGCTACGCGAATCGCAAAAAGGTATACTCCTTGCTGCAGGGATTAAGCTGATTTTACCCATCATCGTCGTTGTCCCCGGTATCGCAGCATATGTGATGATCAACGACCCGGCTATTTTGGCTAGCCTTGGTGAGGCCGCCCAGTCAAATATGCCGAGTATGGATCAGGCCGACAAGGCCTACCCTTGGCTGCTTCAATTCTTGCCCACAGGCCTCAAAGGATTGGCCTTTGCTGCCCTCACAGCCGCGATTGTATCCTCTTTGGCCTCCATGCTCAATTCCACCGCGACCATTTTTACCATGGACATCTACAAGCCCTATATCAAGCCTGACGCGAACGATCGCCAAACCGTTGCGATGGGTCGAATTTCGGCCGTGGTGGCTTTGATCATTGCTTCCATCATGGCTCCGCTTTTGGGCGGGATTGACCAAGCCTTCCAATTCATTCAAGAATATACTGGAGTGGTCAGCCCGGGTATCCTCGCGGTGTTTGTTTTGGGCCTTTTCTGGAAAAAGACGACTAACAAAGCGGCGATCACCGGTGCCCTCTCATCAATCCCCATTGCCATGTACTTCAAGGTGGCTCCCAAGGGATGGTCGAGCTCTTCCCTTTTTGTTGATTTGCCTTTCTTGGACCAAATGGGCTACACTACCCTATTAACCATGGGAATCATCGCGTTCATCTCCTACCGCCAAAACCGCGGCGCCAATGATGAAAAAGGCATCAACCTGACTAAGGAAACTTTTAAAACAGATAGCATCTACAACATCGGGGCATTCGCAATCATGCTGATTCTTGCGGCGCTCTACGCTTTCTTCTGGAGTTAAGCGGCCAAAAGGCCTCCATTCGATAACGCGCGCCACGGACTTTGACGAAACAAAGGCTCGTGGCGCGTGTTACCTTTGCAGCTATTGACATCAACTCATGGAAAAACGCATCAAAGGATTTTCAAAACTCTCCAAGCAAGCCAAAATGGAATGGCTAGCCCAAGCCCATTTGGCTAAGCCCTCGGAGGGCTTAGCGCTCATGCAGAGCTACATGCATAGCGATGCTTCGGTCCAAAAAAAACACGATGAGTTCATAGAAAATACCGTAGCCAACTACTTTCTCCCCTTTGGTGTGGCTCCTAACTTTTTGATCAATGGGCAAGTGCACACGGTACCGATGGCCATTGAAGAGAGTTCCGTGGTGGCTGCCGCAGCGAAATCAGCCCAATTTTGGATGGCCCGCGGTGGTTTTCACTCTCACATTATTTCTTCGACAAAAATTGGGCATATCCACTTTATGTTCGATGGAGAATCCAAGGCCCTTAAAACGGTCTTTGCAGAACTTTCTGGTCAGCTCAAACAATCCACCGACCACATCACCGCCAACATGGAAAAGCGGGGGGGAGGTATTCTAGATATTCAACTGCTTGATAAGACCGACGCCTTAGACGACTACTACCAGGTAGAGGTGCGATTTGATACCTGCGATTCAATGGGGGCGAATTTCATCAATTCCTGCCTTGAAGAGATGGCCAAAGTACTCAAGCAGGGGGTGGCTCAAGCCCCTTCTACATCCGCTGGGCACATGGAGGTTGTGATGTGCATCTTATCGAATTACACGCCGGAATGCCTCGTACGCTGTGAAGTGCGTTGTCCCCTCGACGACATGGTCGAAGGCACGGATATGACAGCGATCGAATTCGCTCATAAATTTCAGCGCGCTGTGCGCATAGCCGAAGTCGAACCCTATCGGGCTGCCACTCATAACAAGGGCATAATGAATGGCATCGATGCCGTCATTTTAGCCACTGGAAACGATTTTCGTGCCGTAGAAGCGGCATGCCATGCCTATGCCTGTAGAGATGGGCAATATCGGAGTTTAACCCACTGTCGGGTCGACGATGGGATGTTCCATTTTTGGATAGAGATTCCCCTGTCTTTAGGTACTGTCGGTGGATTGACTCAACTGCATCCGTTGGTGAAAATGGCCCTTGAAATACTTGGAAATCCCGGAGCCCATCAGCTCATGATGATTGTTGCAGCCTCTGGCCTTGCTCAAAATTTTGCCGCCCTTCGAGCCCTCACCACCACGGGGATTCAAAAAGGACACATGAAAATGCACTTACTCAATATATTAAACCAATTGGGCGCGACCGAGACGGAAAAAGAGATCATCGCCGCCCAATTCGCCAAACGTGTGCCGCACCATGCAGATGTCGTCAAGGCATTCTATGATTTACGCGGGCTGCCTGTCCCCGGAGCGCATTAGGTTATGAAAGCCGTCACCCACTATTTTGCTCATGGCAAATTGCTTCTTACGTCGGAGTATACCGTACTACATGGAGCGTGGGCATTGGCCGTTCCCACCCAAAAAGGTCAGTATCTCTATGTTGATTCCACATCCGGCCCTTTGCATTGGCAGGCCCTAGATTGTCATGGAAAAACATGGCTTTCTGGCTATGTAGAATCCGATCCGAGCCTAGAATGGCTGAAGAACTGCATTCAGGCCGCATTAGCGCTTTCTGGCCAAAGTGAAATGCCCCAAGGCCGTATCCGCACTGTACTTGAATTCGAGCGCCATTGGGGCTGGGGTAGTTCTTCTACCGTTATATCTCTCATTGCCCAATGGATAGGGGTGCCTGCCTTGGATTTGCACTTCCGTGTTTCTCAGGGTTCAGGCTATGACGTGGCCTGCGCCCAGGCGAAAGGGGCCATTCTTTATCGTCGAAAAGACGCAAGCGCCGAGGTTCGCTCGGTCTCCATGAAATCTTGGCCGATCCAGCACTTGTATTTGGCCTATTTAGGGCAAAAACAAGATAGCCAAGTAGCGGTCAAACACTACTTGGGCGCTCCAGATTCGATTCGGGCAGTGGCCCATACCACTCGACTTAGTGAAAAATTACTAGATGCGTCAAGTCCAGCTGAATGGTCGGAAATTCTAGTGGCCCATGAGCAATTCTTGGAAGGTCATTTGCAAACCTCCTCCCCCGTATTTGCGTTGGCTGATAAATTTCCCTTGCGCGCTCACGCAGGCGCGAAGAGCTTAGGCGCTTGGGGTGGTGACTTTGCCTTGATTTGCGATCCTAATCCAGACGCCTTGATTTATCTTCACCGGAGTGCGAACCTTCCTGTTTTCCCGTGGACTGAAGTGGTTCTTGGTGCCTAAGGCGATTCTTTGGCTCAGGGGACTGTGGCTTTGCCTCCTCTTTCTGAGCAGTGCTTCGCCCCTTAAAGCGGCGCACCTTGTAGGAGGAGAACTCACCTACACCTGCACTGGAAGCAACCTCTATCAGTTAAAGCTTATTGTTTACCGCGATTGTAATTCTACCGGAGCGCAACTGGACCAAACCGCCTCCATCGGAATCTATGATGGGGTGTCAGGACAGCTTTTATACAATTTGCAGGTCAACAAAGGACCAACCATTCCTCTCCCAGCCAACACAGGCAATCCTTGCTTGCAAGCACCTCCAAACGTCTGCACGGAATACGCCAACTACATTACCATTCAGACGCTCCCACCTCGCTCTTCTGGCTATGTGATTTCCTACCAACGTTGTTGCCGGAATGCGACGATAACGAACATTAACAACCCGGATGACTGGGGGATGACACTCACTACTAGGATTCCACCAAATGACAGTTGCAATAGTAGTCCTCAATGGGATTCGACGCCTCCAATTGTGCTCTGCAGCCAAGAAAACCTGAATATCCCAATTACCTGCACCGATCCCGACGGAGATTCCCTAGCCTATGAGCTCTGTGGCCTTTACCACGGCGGAGGGAAGGGCAATGGAACAGGTTTCAATACACCGCAACCTAGCCCACCAGCTCCTCCTCCCTACACGATTGTACCATATAAAGCCCCAAACACTGCGGCCAATCCTATTCCGGGAAATCCTCCCCTTTCAATGAACCCTCAAACTGGTTTTTTGACGGGTAAAATCACCGTAATTGGGCAATATGTGATGGCTATTTGTGTGGAAGAGTGGCGCAATGGGGTCTTACTCAATACCATACGAAGGGATTACCAATTCAACGTGACCTCTTGCCAGGCAGCCATTTGGGCCGATATCATTTCCGAGGTGGATGATCCCACCCAATTGTGCATTGGCACCACCGTGCCCTTCCAAGAGGATAGTTACAACGCCACCTTCTTTCACTGGGATTTTGGAGATCCCAATTCGACTACCGACACCTCCAATCTTCCCAACCCCACGTTTACTTTTAATGATACGGGGATCTACTTAGTGACGCTCATCGCGAATCCAGGCTGGCCTTGTGCAGACACAGACCAAGTGGCTTTTCACATTTACCCACCAATTAATGCGGGAATTCAATGGTCGGGTAGCGTTTGCGCGGATGAACAAAATTTCCAGTTCAGCCCAACGGGCTTTTGGTATCCCGACGCGACAATTGAATGGACTTTTGGTCAACCTGGAGATGCGAATTTGGCGACGTTTAGTGGAGAATTTCCCCCTCCAATTACCTTCAATCAACCAGGTACCTACCCGGTCCAGTTGTACATCAAATCCAAAGCATGCGAGGAGACCGTTTTTGACAGCATACGGGTGTATCAACGACCCAAAATAGATGCTGATTTTCAAGGCATAGTGGGCTGTGAGCCGTATACGCATCTCTTTGACCCCCTGGCCTCTGCCTCCAGCCCCTTGTATTTCCTTTGGGACTTTGGTGACGGCGATACGAGCCATGCCGCTATGCCGAGCCACAGCTATCTCACTCCGGGCAGTTACGACGTAAAATTATGGATGTGGACGGATGAGGGCTGCATTGATACCATTTTTGTTTCCTATCCGGGGGCCGTACTTGTCAATCCTCGTCCAACGAGCATCTTTACGGTGAATCCCTCCGTGACAAGCATCTACACCCCCGTTGTGACTGTGGATGCGAGCAATTTCAACTTTTTGGAACAGTATTTCTTTGACATGGGCGATTCCACTCTGTACAACCAAACGAATTTCTTTGCTCACCAATACAATGACACGGGGAATTTTGAAGTGAAACGAATCTCCGTGAACGAATTTGGTTGTTGGGACACCTTGGGCTTTTGGGTGCGCATCAATCCGGTACTGAACATTTGGTCACCAACAGCATTTACCCCAAATGGAGACGGGCGAAACGACGCTTTCCGTCCCTTTGTCACTGGTTTTACCAAATACAATCTGGTCATTAGCAATCGCTGGGGCCAGGTAGTCTTTCAGTCGCAAGATGCCAATGAAGAGTGGAATGGCCAAATCCAAAATGTCGGGTCTCAAAGCCCGCAAGATGTCTATTCCTGGCATTTGTTCATTGTAGACTTTGGAGATTCTCCGGTGGAGTATACGGGGACCGTCGTTTTGTATCGCTAAAAAAAGGCTTTAGGCTACTTTAGATCCTGCCAGAAGAGCGCCAAGGCCCATGCTGACACTCAGAAAGACATAGCCCATTGGGACCCAAAATTCTCCTTGCTTTAACAATTGCAGCAGCTCATTGGAGAAAGTGGAAAACGTGCTGAATCCCCCACATAGACCAACGGTTAGGAGTAAGATGGTTTTTTGCTGAGGTGACTTGGCCAAAACAAAGCCCAAAATCAAGCAAGCCAAGACATTTGCGACTAAGGTTCCGCCTAGAACGGCATAAGGATGGCTCCAAATAGACTTCACCCCTTCTCCTACAAGCCATCGAAGGACCGATCCCAGGCCTCCGCCAATGAATATGTAGACAATGGGTATCATTCAGCAGAAAAGGTAGGCGATTTACGCCAGGTGACGAGAATCTGTGCAATACATATCCCGAGCAACGCACCGGCTAAAACATCGCCGGGGTAATGCACTCCTAGGTAGATGCGACTATACGAAACAAGAAAAGCGTATATCCCCATCGTCCAGAGAAGGATAGCCTTGGGGCGAGCCGCACGGACAACCATGAAGGCGGCCCAAACAGTCGATGAATGGGAGGAAACAAAACCATATCGCCCACCGCAGCTCTTGGCCGCGAGGATAAACTGGCTTTGAATTTCCGGGTCATGGCATGGGCGCAGACGCTCAAATACATTTTTAAACCCGTGGACGGAGATCCAATCGCTCAAAGCCACCGCCGCAATTAGCATAGCCGACCATTGAACCACTTGCATGGCATTCCAGCGGCGTGAAGCATAAAGGATTAAACCAAGAAGTATAGCGTAGCTCAAGCCCGACGAGCTCAAGCTCCCAAAGACGAGATCCACAGACTCAGGCCCCCAATTGGTCCAAGCCAAGAAGAGATCTCGGTCGATCTGTGTTAGGCGTTCAACGCTCCCCAAAGTAAATCCTTTAGTTCTTGAATGTTTTCTCCAGAAACCGAACTGAAAAACAAATGAGGTACCTGAGTAGGTAAGGTGGCCACAATTTCATCTTTCAATTCTTGATCAAGAATGTCCGACTTGGATATCGCCAGCAAGCGCTGTTTTCCGACCAAATCCGGATTGTATTTCTCTAGTTCGGACAATAGGATCGCATACTCCTTGGCATGGTCGGCCGCATCGGCGGGAACCATAAAAAGAAGCATAGAATTCCGTTCAATATGCCGCAGGAAACGATGACCGAGACCTTTTCCTTCGCTCGCTCCCTCAATAATACCAGGGATATCAGCGATGATGAATGAATTGTATCCTCGATACTCAACCACTCCCAAATTTGGAACTAATGTGGTGAAAGGGTAATCGGCAATTTCTGGTTTAGCGGCTGACACCACCGACAACAAAGTTGACTTACCAGCATTGGGGAAGCCAACTAGGCCCACGTCGGCCAATACTTTTAACTCCAGGATAAACCATCCCTCTTGACTTTCCTCACCTGGTTGGGCATAATGAGGGGATTGGTTGGTTGGGCTTTTGAAGTGGGTATTCCCCAATCCACCACGCCCACCGGGAAGTAAAACAACCCGCTGACCAGTTTCGGTGATTTCACACATTTGCTCGCCTGTCTCAGCGTCTTTGGCAATCGTGCCCAAGGGAACTTGAAGCACAATATCCTCTCCATCGGCGCCGTGGCGATCGTTGCGACTTCCACCGCCACCCATGACCGCCTTAATGTGCTTCCGGTACTTGAGGTGAAGCAAGGTCCACATTTGGTCATTGCCCTCTAGGATGATATGGCCGCCACGCCCGCCATCGCCTCCGTCAGGACCTCCTTTAGGAATGCCCCGTGCGCGGTAAAAGTGGGCACTCCCGGCCCCTCCCTTGCCTGATGCGCAGAAGATTTTGACGTAATCGATGAAGTTGTTATCAGCCATATGCTTGGACGCTTAAAGCGTCTGAATCGTTTGTTCTAATGAGGTTGCAATGTCCGAAATACTGCCGACCCCAGATATGGCCTTGTATTTGCCTTGCGCTTGGTAATAATCCTGAACGGGGGCCGTTTCTTTGTGATACACCGCCACTCGCTGGGCTATCACCTGAGGGTTTGCATCGTCTGGTCGACCCGACGTCTTGCCACGCTCCAACAAGCGAATAGACAATTCCGCATCAGGGACTTCTAGTCCGATCATGGCTGAGATTTGATGGCCCGCTTCTTCGAGAATATCATCTAAGGCTTCCGCCTGAGCTTTCGTTCGAGGAAAGCCATCAAACAGAAAGCCCATGGCATGCGAGTGCTTGCTCCATTCAGACTTGAGCATATCAATAGTTACAGAGTCGGGAACCAGCTTCCCTTGATCCATGTACGATTTGGCCAATGTGCCCAGTTCCGTGGCATTTTTGATGTTAGATCGGAAAATATCCCCCGTGCTGAGGTGGACAAAACCAAATTTTTCTACCAAAAAGGCGCTCTGTGTCCCTTTGCCTGCCCCGGGAGGGCCAAATAATACAATGTTTTTCATCTTAAATTACCAAAGCGCGAAGGTACAACCCTCCTGCATTTTTTACCTTTGGAATCTAAACTCCATCCCGCTTTGGAACACAACTATGCCGTAATCATGGCTGGAGGCGTCGGAAGTCGCTTTTGGCCTACTAGTACTTCTCAGAAGCCCAAGCAATTCTTGGACATTCTGGGCACGGGTGAGAGCCTACTCCAGCAAACCTTTCGCCGCATGCTGCGGGTGGTCCCTGCGGAAAACATTTATGTCGTCACGCATGTCGATTATACCGACCAATGCTTGGAACAATTGCCCAAAATCCATCAGAGTCAAATTATCGCTGAACCCGCGCGCCGCAACACCGCACCGTGTGTAGCCTATGCCGCATTCAAATTGAAGAAGCGTGATCCCTTAGCCAACTTTGTGATTACCCCAGCGGATCACCTTGTGACCAATGAGGAGGAGTTTGTGCGCATCGTGAGCCTTGGCCTCGCAGCCACCCAAGACCACAACATCCTTCTTACCCTCGGAATGACTCCACACCGACCAGAAACGGGCTATGGCTACATTCAGTTCAAGAATGAAATTTCCAGCGCTGCCTCCAAAATCAAGCCGGTCAAAACCTTCACAGAGAAGCCGAATCGGGAATTAGCCCAGTCCTTTATTGCCACCGGGGAGTTCTTATGGAACGCCGGTATTTTTATTTGGAACGCCAATGCTATCCTGAGTGCTTTCGAGCGTCATATGCCCGAAATGTATAGTTCATTCGATGCGGGCTGGGAGGATTATAATAGTCCCTCAGAATCCACTTTTATAGAAGGCATTTATTCTCAGTGCCCAAATGAATCCATCGATTATGGCATTCTAGAAAAGGCTTCCCAAGTCTATGTGCTCCCTGCGGAATTTGGTTGGAGTGACTTAGGATCTTGGGGTGCAGTTCATGATCAACGTGAACCAGATGCCCATGGCAATTCGGGAATTAGCCCGAATATGTTGATTTCCAACAGCAAAAACAACATTCTCTCCCTTCCCAAGCATGTCGTCGCAGTCATCGATGGACTAGAGGATTTTATTGTGATTCAATCCGAAGACCGCCTGCTAATTTGCCCACGGGACAAAGAACAAGACATCAAACAGTATGTCAGCGAAGTCAAGCTGCGCCTGGGCGAAAAGCACGTCTAGAAAACACTGTAGGACTTAAAAAAAAACCGCGCCTTTCAGCGCGGTTTTTTTGTGGGCCAAACTAGCCCTTAGGCTGTTTGCGAATCACTTGACTCGCGAAGTATTAGTTTTCTTCTTGGTGACCAATGAGTTTGTACACAAACTTGGGTGCCACCCGCTCCAAACCTACCAAAGTCAACCAGTACCCGACGAACAAGCCCAAGAAAAGGAGCATACTAAATCCGGTAAGAATGATCAGAAGGGCAATAAGGAATCCAATGAATTTCATGGTCGTGCGGTTGAATTTGTGACAAAGATACATTGCAAATGGGCACAGCAAGCATGGATGGAATGCTACCTTTGTATTTATGAGCACACGCATCGAACGGGACACCATGGGCGAAGTCCATGTACCCGCCAACGTTTACTGGGGGGCACAAACAGAACGCTCCCGTAACAATTTCAAAATTGGACCCGAAGGCAGCATGCCTAAGGAGATTATTCACGCTTTTGGCTACCTCAAGAAAGCGGCTGCGTTGACTAATGCAGAACTAGGGGTGCTTTCAAACGAGAAAGCCGATTTAATTGCGAAAGTATGTGATGAAATCATTGCGGGCCAATGGGATGACCAATTTCCATTGGTCATCTGGCAGACTGGGTCAGGGACCCAAAGCAACATGAACTGCAATGAGGTCATCGCCAACCGCGGCCATGTGCTCAATGGCGGACTATTAACGGATGAAAGCAAGTTTTTGCATCCGAATGATGACGTAAATAAATCTCAGTCTTCGAATGATACCTTTCCAACGGCCATGCACATTGCGGCCTACCGTCAAGCAGCCCACGTAACCTTGCCTGGCTTGACTCACTTGCGTGATGTTTTGGCCCAAAAGCAAGTGGAATTTAAGGACATCGTCAAAACAGGACGCACCCACTTCATGGATGCCACGCCTTTGACTTTGGGGCAGGAATTCTCAGCCTATGTCCAGCAATTGGACAATGGCATGCGGGCTATAAAAAATGCCTTGGTGATGGTCGCTGAGCTAGCTCTTGGTGGAACGGCCGTGGGCACCGGCTTGAATACACCTGCTGGCTACTCCGAGAAAGTAGCATCCAAAATTGCAGAATTAACGGCCTTGCCCTTTGTTTCTGCCCCCAATAAGTTCGAAGCGCTCGCCGCTCATGATGCGATGGTGGAACTCTCTGGCGCATTAAAGCGCGTCGCTGTTTCCCTCATGAAGATTGGCAATGATATCCGTATGCTTTCTAGCGGCCCACGTTCGGGGATTGGTGAACTTATCATTCCTGACAACGAACCCGGCTCTTCTATTATGCCAGGCAAAGTGAACCCCACGCAGCCCGAAGCCCTCACCATGGTCGCTGCCCAAGTGATGGGCAATGATGTCGCGGTGAGTATCGGCGGAGCTACTGGTCATTTTGAACTGAATGTTTTCAAACCTATTATCGCTGCAAACGTCCTACAAAGTGCTCGCTTAATTGGTGATGCATGCGTGAGCTTCGCAGATAAATGTGCTGAGGGCATTCAAGCCAATCGTCCGGTAATCCAACAGCACCTGGAGAACAGCTTAATGCTCGTGACTGCCTTGAACACCCATATCGGCTATGATAAGGCAGCCAAAATTGCCAAAATTGCCCATGCAGAAGGAAGCACCTTGCGTGAAGTAGCGGTCAAACTAGGCTATGTTAGCCAACAGGAGTTTGACGCCTGGGTGCGCCCAGAAGATATGTGCTGAGGGTAGAAGGGTAGAAGGGTTTAAGAGTAGAAGGGTTTAAGGGTTTTAAGCGGGATGCTGAAGACTGTTTAGCGCTAGCATAGGCTCCCTTTAACTGTTATCCTGTTACCCTTAATATTCTCTAGGTACAACCATAGGCTTCTAGCTCCCCTTATTCCTCAAAGGATCTCTTGAATCCGATCTGCGGGTCGTGCGATCACGGCTTTGCCAGCCTTTTCAACAATCGGACGCTGCATGAGCTTGGGGTACTCTATCATCGCATAGATAACTTCTTCATCCTCCAATTCGCTGGATGCAAAATACTCCTTCCACTCTGTCTCGTTTTGGCGAACCAAGTCCATGGGGTCAAGTTTGAGTGTCCGAAGTAAGGCATCCAATTCATCATAGGTTAAGGGCTCGTCCATGTACTTGATGACTTCGAAGGCAACATTATTTGACTCCAACCAGGTTAAGGCTTCACGGCTTTTTCCGCAACGTGGATTATGATAGACTTTGGCCAACATCAATAATACTTTTAGGGTAGGGTTTTGTTCAGTGTGATCGACCCTTTGGATTCTCCGTCCATTCCGCATGTACTCCTCCATTGGGCGACGTAAAAGTACACTCCATCGAGCAAGGAGCGGCCGCGAAAACTCCCATCCCAGCTGAAATTTGGCTCGCTCGTCACAAATACTTTTTGGCCCCAACGATCATATACTATGAGATACAATTGCTCTAAACCAGAGGCTCCCGATTGGCTTAGACGAAAGGCATCATTCAAGCCATCACCATTGGGACTAAACATATTGGGAAACTGAATGGCATTCGGACTATCTATGGCGAGTACTTCGTAGGTCCAAAAAGCGGTATCTCGCCGATCACAGATGCTATCCCATACTACGATGGCCACCTCATAGTTCCCCGGGCCCGAGACCTGCCAAAAGCGCTCACGTCCTAGCAATGGGCTTGCAGAAAATCCATTGGGATACCAGGATACCTGAGTCGCATAGTTCGCATTTGCAGCCCCATAAATAAGTGGGGCGGGACCGCAGGGATTTACTGTGATTTCTCCATGAATTTCGCTCAAAGGAGGACGAAAAGTCACCACATAATAGGCTGTATCTGCGTCCCCGCAGAGCGTATCAAGGGCAATCAAGGTGATGGTGATCGGTCCGTATATACCCCTGTAATTGTGGATTAATGGACATTTCATACGTTCATAATGGCTATTCCCATCCCCCCAGAGAACTAAAAGTGCCTGGCTAACCAAAGAATCTGTCGGGTGTAGTTCCACATGCAGGGCGGTATCGCAAGGGTCGTACACGAGGTTCATTTCGGCTTTTGGCTCATCAAGGCTTGAGATAAATATGGGAATCTGTTGGCTCGCTTGGGTGGCACAGACCGTATCATACGCTTCTACGGAAATAACAAAGGGACCAGAAAGCCCGTAAAGGTGAGTAAAGGGGGGTTGCATACTTCCGCCCAAAATGCTCCCATCCCCCCAATCAATATATACCGAATCTGCCAAGCCCAATATTCCCGAAAGGAAGGCTTGATTCCCCGCACAAAGGGTGTCTGCGGTGAGCTCCAATGTCACTGCAGCCGATTGCAGAGAAAAGGCGATTTGGACCGCGGCCATGTTGCAATTACCGGCATTATTGGTGAGCGAATACGCATTGTGAGGAAAAACAGGCAGGGAGCTATTGCCTCCGCAGCCTGCACAAATAGCCTGATGAATGACCCCTTCAGGGTCAAAGCGCGATGTTCCACCATCGACATGCTCATAGGAAGTAGAGCCTCCAAAATAACTCGCATACAATGGGGCCCCTTTTCGGTTCAGTACCAAGAAGTAAAAGTCACTTCCATCCGTGGTGGTCTGGTAGGCGTTTGGCGTGGTGAATAGGTTTTGCGTATTACCGCCGTTATTTGCCAATCCGCCCCACCCGGAGAAGTACAAGGACCCACATCCATCCATCATGAATGCCGTCGGAGAGCAGTTTATAGAAGACGTTGTGCCTGAACCAAATGTTTGCAAACGGTATACTGTGTCGAGGTCGTAACCTAACCATGCCATGTACTGAGATGACATGGACTGCCCCCACAGACCGGAAGTAGCAGGCAGGATGCCTTTGGTGTTTCCCACGATGGCAATCGCCGAGCTGTCGCCTATTGCCTTGTATGCGCCGTCAGGATTTTGCGCAATCAAATAGCCCAAATCTGGACCCGTAGTGCCCAAATAGGTGGTCTTTTCCAGCATGCCGGTCGTTGCGTTGATGCGCTGAACCCAAGCGTCAGCCAAACCTTGCCGAAGTGCTTGATGGCTCGTGGCCGACGCCAAGCTGTCGGAATACGTCGCACCCACCGTGAAGAGCTTTAGTTGTCCATGGTATTCATGAAGGGCTGCACCAAATATTCCGTCCGCACTGGAGCCTCCGTAGTACGACGACCAAATCAAATTATCCAGACTAGGACTAAGCTTTGCCACGATGCCATCCTGCAAACCGTGGTGAGCTGCCAGTGTGGATGGAAAGTTGGTCGACAGCGTAGAGGATGCGATATATATCCCATCCGTTGCTACTAGGACTTCGCCACGGGCTTGATCGCCGTAATTCATCGCCACATTAGCATTGATACCGTCATTCCCAGTGCCCCCCAAATAGGTCATGCCTTGCAGCAAACTTCCCGTAGAATCCAATCGCAACAAAAAGATATCCGTACCCTGGTTAAAGGACTGCCCCCCGCCGTTAATGGACGACGCACCCGAAAAAGTCGTGTCATAGCTATTTACAGCATGGGGTAAATTGCTCGAACTAGTAACGCCCATCACAACCAAATCACCATTGGGACCAACCATCATCGAATGGGGTTGCTCCCTATTCCCTCCGCCGTAATAGCTGCCGCATAGCAGGGAAGTCCCATCTGGACTGAACAGCATTAAGGCCACATCTGTTCCTCCCCCTGCGAAACTAGATTGGACCCCATTGAACACGGGGAACTGCGCCCCAAAAGCGATACCCCCGATCCAGGTACGGCCCTGCAGATCATAGGTGGCAGTATAGCCGAAGTTGTCCGAAACAGATCCGGAAAAGGTAGAGAAACGGTAGACGGGGTCGATTCGATCAGCACCACGAGCCACTGGGGTCCAGGCCCCCTCAATTTGCCGCCAATGCGCAGTTAACGGTCCTCTGGCACCCTGAGCTTCGGGCAGGTCAAGCTCTAAGGCTCCTGACGGTAGCGTGAATCGAAGGTAATGACCCTGGGCATGAGCATTTGCTAGCCCCTCGAATTGAGACGCCACCGCCATGAGGTCTTGGGATGACTCACCCACCCAGGTCGTCTTAAGGAATCCATCCGGACTCAGTTCGAGCTCAAGTTTGACACCAGGATACAGCCCATTGATGGTAGCCGAAGCAAAGTGTGGCACCTTGGCGGCTGCACCAGATGGCAAGAAATAAGAAAGATGGCCTGGCAATACACTGCCTCCTTTGAAGCGACCGGTTTGTGCCCCTTGAAAGCGCTCTGTAAATACAAAGAGATCCGAACTATCCTCCTCAGAGGGTCCACGCAAAGTAAATCTCAACCCGTTTTGAAGTATCCAAATCCGCGCCGTTTCTGTAGGAAGCTGTGCGAGAACTAGCGAAGGCCATTGGCCTTGATTTGGGATAAATCCCATGCTAGGCCGACTGATTTCAATCGGCTGAGAGTGGGCCAAAAAGCCCATCAAAAGAAATGTCCAGAGAATCCGGGATCGCATGTGATCCCGAAGATACGCAGGATATGAAGGCTTGAATTGGAGGAATGTGAGAAGGGGACTTAATGTGGTATAATTGCTTAATCCAAATCCATATCCTCGACCGCAGCCGATCCATCGGCCATCAGGTAGGCTTTCAAGAATGCATCTAAATCCCCATCTAAGACAGAATCTGGATCGGTGGTTTCAACCCCAGTGCGCACATCCTTTACCAACTTGTAAGGATGTAAGACGTAGTTGCGTATTTGAGAACCCCATTCTATTTTTTTCTTGCCGGCTTCAATTTCTGATCGCTTGGCGTTACGGGCTTCTATTTCCATCTCATACAGACGGGACTTCAACAATTGAATAGCTTTTTCCTTATTCTGCAGTTGAGAACGCGTTTCTGTATTTTCAATAACAATTCCTGTCGGTCGGTGCTTCAGGCGTACCCCCGTTTCGACCTTGTTGACGTTCTGTCCCCCTGCACCACTGGAGCGGAAAGTGTCCCAATCGATCTCTGCCAAGTTCACTTGGATATCAATCGTATCGTCGACCAATGGGAAGACATATACGCTCACGAAAGAAGTATGGCGGCGGGCGTTGCTGTCGAATGGGCTGATGCGCACCAGTCTATGAACGCCATTTTCCCCTTTTAGGTAGCCAAAAACATAATCACCATCAATTTCGAGTGTGACCGTTTTAACCCCAGCCACCTCTCCTTCCTGAAAATTCAGTTCGCGCACCTTATGTCCATTTCGTTCGGCCCAGCGGAGGTACATACGCATAAGGATACCCGCCCAGTCGCACGACTCAGTTCCTCCCGCGCCTGCCGTAATCTGAAGGACCGCAGACATTTTATCTTCTTCGCCCGAGAGCATGTTTCGGAATTCTATGTTGCTCAACTCTTCTTCCAACTTAGCCCCTGCTTCTTCCACTTCAGCAGCGCTCAGCTCTCCTTCGCGGTAAAATTCAATGGAAAGCTCCACCTCCCCTAGCATGGCTTCGAGTAATTCATAGCCTTGAATCCAGTATTTCAATTCCCGGATTTTCTTCATCACTTGCTCCGCCTTCTTGGAATCTTCCCAAAAGCCGGGATCCACGGTTCGCTCCTCCTCGTTGACGAGTTGAATGCGCTTTTCGCTTAGACGCACATAGTTTTTAAGCGCTTTTAGACGCTCATGAAAATCCTTGACTTGTTCACTGGAAACCATAGGTGCAAAAGTACAACGGTGAGTACCTTGTTCTCATGTTTTTGATTGATGCTGACTTTCGTTCCGACACGGTCACTCGACCCAGTGCGCAAATGCTCGCCGCAATGCAGGCTGCCCCGGTGGGTGATGACGTTTTAGGTGATGACCCCACCGTTAAAGCCTTGGAAGCCAATGCTGCGGAACGTTTTGGTATGGAAGCCGGGCTATTCTGTCCTTCTGGTACCATGACCAACCAAATTGCGATCAACGTCCATTGTCGCCCAGGAGATGAGGTTATCTGTTCATCGCTTGCTCACATTTACAACTACGAAGGAGGCGGTGTTGCCTTCAATTCTGGCGTCCAAGTGCGCACCGGAGGCGATGCCTATGGCCGCATCTTCCCGGAGGACATCCACCGTCTTGTCCAACCAGACATGGACGTACATGCGGCCCCAAGCCGATTGGTCGTCGTCGAAAACACCGCAAACAAAGGAGGGGGAACCAGCTTGGGCTTGCCTTTGCTTCATGAGTTGCATGCGGCGGCAAAATCCCATGGCTTAGCCTACCACCTCGATGGTGCCCGCATATTTAATGCCATCGTTCGGGAGGGGGATCGAACCGAAGACTACAGCTTTTTTGACTCCATCTCCATTTGCTTGAGCAAAGGATTAGCGGCACCCATTGGTTCTGTGTTGCTCGGAAACAAAGATTTCATTGGCCAAGCCAAGCGAATTCGCAAGCGATTTGGTGGGGGGATGCGTCAAGCCGGTTATCTTGCTGCGGCTGGTCTATATGCCCTTGAGAACAATATCAAGCGCCTTGTCGAAGACCATGAAAAAGCTGCTCAAATTGACCAGTGGCTCAGCCAAGTCGACTATGTGGTGGAACGCAAACCCTGCGAGACCAACATGGTCCTATTTCGGATAAACGCCATCGGCGGAGCACAGGCCCTGCACACCCATCTTGCCTCTCTGGGTATTCGTATCATAGCCATGGATCGAGAATGGCTGCGTATTGTTACGCACCAGGATATTACCTCTGCCCATATGCATGCGCTTAAAAACGGTTTGCAGTCCTTCCAAACCTAAGCGACATCCATTGTTATGGATCACTTCATTCAGCCTCTGTCTCCAAGAATTGGATAGCCTCTTGAATTTCGTTCCAGGTATATCCTTTTCGTTGGGCCGATAGACTGGCAGCATATACTTCTGCGCGTCCTGTCCAGGGCCAGGTCTTTTCCAATAATCCCACGAGGGTATTTTGATAGCCCTGTTCGTCCAATTCTTGCAATCCAAGTCGGATACACGATTCGGGTACGCGCTTCGCTTTTAAACCTTGAATGATTTTGATTCGGCCCCAGCCTTTGGCTCGGTGCTTGCCTCTCACATAGGCCCGAGCAAAGCGTTCCTCCGAAAGAAATCCTTCCTCAATCAACTCGATCAATAAGGTCTCTGCGGCTTCATTTTGCAGGCCCATGTCTCTTAATCGTTGCTCCACTTCAAATTGACATCGGTCCTGGTAGGCACAGTACTTGCGCACCTGAGATCGCGCCACTTCGAGGTCATAAATTTTTTCGCGCTTAAATGGGGCCATGGGATAAAAATAAAGCAGGCGGCCAATGGGCCGCCTGCTTGCAAACATTTGTTTTCGAAAATTAACCGAGCTTCTTGTTCTGGTCATCGGAAAAGCGATACTCCAGCATCTTGAACGCATCGCGTTCCATCACCTTTAAAGGGTGACTGTAAAGCTTAGACCATTGCTTGTAGCGCGCTTTCCAAAGGAAGCCTTTGGTCAAATACGAATGGATGAATGGGTGGACATGGAGATACACCGTGCCTTTTTCATTCTTCTGTCGCATCTTACCCACAATCTGATCAAACTTCTGCTCGAGGGCATCAATCATCGTGATTGGGGCTTCCACTAGGTTGTCCGGATTCTCTTCCTTCGTTTCCAAACGGCGTGCAGGTCGCACACGTTGCCGCGTAATTTCTACGATACCAAATTTGGAAGGCGGAAGGATTTTATGTCGGGCACGATCACCTTCCATGACTTCCTGCATTTTATCGAAGAGTTGCTTTCGGTGCTCTCCTTTGTGCAAATCAATAAAGTCAATGCAGATGATGCCGCCCATGTCCCGAAGGCGCAACTGGCGTCCAATTTCCTCTGCGGCCATTAGGTTCACCGCCAAAGCGTTGTCCTCTTGGCTATCTCCTTTACTGCTCCGGTTACCGCTGTTTACGTCGATGACGTGCATAGCTTCCGTATGCTCAATAATCAAGTACGTGCCCTTGCCCATGTTGACTGTTCGACCAAAGGCCGATTTCAACTGGCGATCTACCCCATACTGTTGGAAAACAGGCACGGCCGAAGTGTGAAGTTTCACAATATCTGCACGCTCAGGGGCAATAGATTCTACATATTCTTTGATCTCCTGGTGCAAGGACTCGTCGTCCACTATAATTTGATCAAAGCTATCGTTGAATACATCTCGAAGATAGGCGCTTGCGCGGTCCATCTCGCGAAGAACACATTTACGTGGTTTTGCATTACGCAGGTTGCGATGCAGTGTTTTCCATTTAGACATCAAGTCTGCCAAGTCGGCAGTCAATTCTTCTGTGGAGACGCCTTGGGCTACGGTGCGAACAATCACACCAAAACCATCAGGACGTATCGATTGAACGAGCTTGCGCAGTCGTTCCTTCTCTTTTCTCTCGCGAATTTTCTGAGATACTGAAATGCGGCTAGTGAACGGCACCAAAACGATGAACCGTCCCGCAATAGATATTTCAGACGTGACCCGAGGGCCTTTCGTCGATATGGGTTCCTTCACCACTTGGACCAGAATCTGATCACCTTGATTTAGAAGATTCTCCATAGCCCCATCTTTTTCTATGAGGGGCTCCAAAGTAAAGTCCGCAATGTTTGCAGGTTGTTTACCGAGGTGAACCTTCTTGTTGAAGGATTGCCACGAGGAAATTTGAGGACCTAAATCATGGTAGTGCAGGAACGCATCTTTCTCGTATCCTACATCCACAAATGCCGCGTTGAGACTCGGTGCGAGTTTTCGCAATTGTCCCAAATACACATCACCGACAGAAAATTGCTGTTTAGCATCCTCCTGTACTAGCTCTGTTAGACGGCCGTCCTTGAGAAGGGCAATGACTGCGTCCGACTCATTCGCTTGAATGATAAGTTCGGTACGCATAACTTGCCTTTACTTATTTCTTTTTGTGACGGTTCTTGCGTAAACGCTTCTTCCGCTTGTGAGTGGCCATCTTATGGCGCTTTCTTTTCTTACCGCTTGGCATAATGCTGTCGATTAAAATGAAACAATCATTGAAGTTCTTTCGTCTCCGTTGCGCTTCCCGCTTGCAGCGTTTCCATAAGTGCTGTCAATTCGGAGACACGGGATGTGTTGGGGTGTTCGCTTAAAAACAATTGAAGGCCTTGAAGTGCCCCTTCTACCTGTCCTAGCTCACCTAGGGACTGGGCCAGGCCTTCCGCTGCGTCTGCATCATCAGATTGAATCTGCAATACAATTTGGAAACGCTCCACGGCCTTATCCCACTGTCCTGACATCATGGAGAAACGACCCAAAGTAAATTGAGCGTCGCGATGTTGAGGATCTTCGGCTACTACCTCACGGAGGAGGAAAATAGCCTGCATGGGATTGCCATCTTTAGATTCAATGATGGCGAGGGCATCTTGGACTTTCTGATCCAAGGGACTTCGTGCTGGCGTTTCGGGCATTGTCGCTTCGGGCGCACTGGGCGCATGCGGCATAAGCATCACCACAACGGTCACCACAACCACTGCAGAAATAGCATAAACCCATGCGCGCTTCATTCCTTCTATTTGTTTTTAGTCTTTTACCTCAACTTTGCTCTTTACCTCTTCCGCAAAAGTCTTTGCAGGCTTGAATGAAGGAATGTAATGAGCAGGGATGATTAATGTGGTGTTTTTGGAGATATTTCTGCCAGTCTTCTCGGCACGCTTCTTCAGCACAAAGCTACCGAAACCACGGAGATAAACATTTTCGCCAGATTCCATATTAGACTTTACTTCGCGCATGAAGCCCTCTACGACGGCTAGCACATCAGATTTTTCGAGACCCGTGCGGTCTGAGATTCGCGTGACGATGTCCGCTTTTGTCATGGTAATTGCGTTTTAAACGTGATCTTTATAGTGTAGGACCCCGGAAAGAATGGGGCTATTTTAGCGGCGGCAAAGTTAGCGAATAGTGACCGAAACAACAATACAGAATTTCAATGCTAAAGTCTCTCTTATTGAGTGGTTTGACATACATCGCAGACTTCTGCCCTGGCGGAAGAACAGCAATCCTTATGCCATTTGGTTAAGTGAGATCATTCTTCAGCAAACAAGAGTCGATCAAGGTCTCCCCTATTGGGAACGATTCATGGAGGCTTTTCCAAACGTTAAAGCCCTCGCCAACGCCCCGTCTGATCAGGTCATGGCCCTGTGGGCGGGTTTGGGCTATTACAGCCGCGCCAGAAACCTTCATCGAAGCGCTCAGCAAGTGGTCAACTTGGGTGATTTTCCCAGAAGTAGTTCTGAGCTCCTTCTCCTCCCTGGGGTCGGGCCTTATACTGCGGCAGCCATCGCCTCCATTTGCTTTAAGGAGCGCTGCCCGGCTTTGGATGGGAATGCGCTCCGCGTATACAGTCGATTTTTCGCGATCGCCGATCGCATTGATCGATCGAGTACTATCAAGATTATTCGTGAGAAAGCGATACATCTATTGGATGAAGAGCGCCCTGGGGATAGCAACCAAGCTATTATGGACCTGGGCTCAAGAGTGTGCACCCCCAATCAGCCAAAATGCCCTGACTGCCCCTTAAAAACGCGATGCGAAGCCTATCGTCGCGGCACCATGGCATCATTTCCAGTGAAACCAGCTAAAAAAGCACCTAAATCAGAAGATTGGCATTTTCAGATTCATCAGTTTGGAAAGGAATTCGCCCTCATGAAACGACCCGATTCAGGCATTTGGGGGGGCTTGTGGTGCTTTCCGATTTTGGAAGAATTAACTCCAAGCTTAGCAAAGGAGCTTCAATGTGGTCATTTACTTTCACACCGCAAGTTGCGCTTGTTTTTTCACGAAAAGACAGTATCTCATGCCAAAATCGATCCTGCACTTCAGTGGTTCACATTGAAAGAGCTCAAAAACCTCGGCTTACCCGTTCCGATTCGGTGGTGGTTTGAGGAAAAAAACTACTTTTGACTTTTACATCGTATACAAATGGCAGGTACCTTAAATAAAGTCATGTTAATCGGGAACTTGGGCAAGGACCCCGAGGTTCGCAACTTCGATAATGGGGGTATGCTGGTGCGCTTCCCGATGGCTACCACCGAAAACTTTACGGATCGTGATGGCAATCGGCGCGAGAACACGGAATGGCATACGATTGTAGTTCGCTCCCCTCGCTTGTGCGAGGTCTGCGAACGCTACCTAAAGAAAGGTGATAAGGTCTTTATTGAAGGCAAGATTCGCTCTCGCCAATGGACTGATGACCACAATCAAACACGCTACAACATTGAAATTGCTGCAGACTCCATGACGATGCTCGGTCCGAATCCGATGCGCTCGGCGGTGAAAGAAGTAGAAGAAGATGGCGATCAAACTAGTACTCCACGCTCCGCCTTTCGCCATACAGATGAACGCAGTGATTTTGGATCCGATCAAAATTTGGATCAGGGAGAAAACGACTTTCCGTTTTAACTCCCGTTTGTGAACCAAATTATCCTCCTTGGACCCTGACCCTGCCCCTTTCTCCGACTTATTTCTCCCTTTTCCAACGGAAGCCCTCGTTCCAATGGGTATCATGGGGCTTTTATTGTTAGGCTCTGCATTCGCGTCAGCGTCTGAAGTCGCCTTCTTTTCCATGACCCCAAAAGATAAATCGCTCCTGAACGAGGATAAGTCGCCCGTTTCGGACCGTGTGTTAGATATTCTAAAGCACCCTGAAAAACTGCTCGCATCCCTGCTAATTTTGAACAATCTGTTCAACTTGGCTCTCATTCTACTCTCTACTTGGGTGACGGGTTTGTTTTTCAACTTTGAAGCGCATCCTTGGCTGGCTGTCGGCATTCAAACGGTTCTGGTCACGGCCTTGCTACTGATTTTCGGGGAAGTCATCCCAAAGACCTACGCGGCCAGCCATGGCGTTTTATGGGCGAAGAACGCCGCTCCTATGATTCAAGCGAGTATGCGCTTACTTGAACCTATCAGCCGTGCCTTGGTGGGTTCTAGTCGCTTTATTGAGCGCAGTAGTAAGAATAAAATCCTGACGGTAGAAGAACTTGAAGATGCTTTGGATTTGACTTCTGACGATGCGACTACCCCAGATCAGCAGCGTTTGCTGCGAGAAATTATCCGCTTTGGAAACACTTCCGTGAAGCAAATCATGACGCCGCGGCAGGATGTTTTGGCCATCGAAGCGAGCAAAGCTCTGTCAGAAGTCCTCGAGTCTATCTCTGAAAATGGCTATTCGCGTGTGCCCATCTTCATTGAGAACCTCGACAGTATCGTCGGAATCCTCCATGCCAAAGATTTACTCAAGCACCTCGATGCCCCTGAAGATTTTACTTGGGCCGAACTCGTTCGACCCGCATTTTTTGTCACGGAGAGCATGAAAATTGATGACCTGTTAGGGGATTTCCGAGAAAAGAAAATGCATATGGCCTTGGTTGTGGATGAATTTGGCGGGGTATCTGGCCTGGTTACCTTGGAAGATGTTATGGAAGAAATTGTCGGAGAAATTCGCGATGAATTTGACACGGAAGAGCAACTCTTTTCCCAACTTGACGAGGATACGTATGTTTTTGAAGCCAGGGCTCAGCTCAGTGATTTGTTCCGTGCGGTAGACATTGAGCCCGATGTGCTCGACACCTATCGCGGCGAGGCCGATACGGTGGCTGGATTGATCTTAGAGCAATTAGGTCGGATGCCATTAAAAGGCGAAGCACTGCATACTGGACCGGTGCATTGGACTGTGGAAGCAGCCGATCGCCGCCGCATTGTTCGAGTTAAAGTAAAAATTCAACGCCATGGGTAGTAAGGCACTCTGGATTATTTCAGTCGCCTTCGTTTTAGCCATGGGAACTTTTGCCCTTTGGCTCTGGCCAACCGGCGACGAGACACCCAAACCATCTGGCTACTTACGAATTCAAGCTCCCATCACCGCAGTCCAATCTTTAGCCAATTTGACTGGGCCTCACTTTCCATATGAAATGGAGGTAGATGGCTCAGCGCAATGGGAAGCTCGGCCAGAGTTGGGCTGGGGAGACTTGGTCTACCCTTGGTGTCGTGGGCGTATGCAGCTTACCTATAAACCGGTCGAAGCCAATCTCTCAGACCTAATTGACGACGCCCATAAATTGGCCTTCAAGCATTCGGTCGTAGCGGATGGAATCGCTCAGAAACTCTACATCAATCTCGACTCAAAAGTCTACGCAGTGATGTTTCAATTACAGGGCAATGCGGCTTCATCCGTACAGTTTTTTGCGACCGACAGCTTATCCCATTTTATTCGCGGGGCCGCCTATGTTTATGCCTCGCCCAATGCTGATTCACTGGCTCCTGTCCGACAGTTTTTTGAAGCGGAAGTCATTCGTTACCTCCAAAGTTTACGATGGAAACCGACTGAATCAGCGGGGAAGTCTCAAGCAAATGACCCAATACTCGAAGATGTGGTCATTGAACGTGGGTGAAATGCTTATACTTTCCGGAGCATCAACCACGATTTAAAAGCGCCATCCACCAACAAGAACCACGAGATGGCACTTAATAGCAGGTGTGCTGGTTGCATGAAACGAGGAATCGCAAAATAGTACATCCCAGCACCAAGTGCTGTTTCCATCAGAAGAGCGTATAAAACAAATGCTGCTCGAACTTTCAGCCCACCTAAGCCCTTGGTTTTTCTATATAAATAGAAGGAAACCCCTAGAATCAATAGACTAAAACTGCGATGAATTAGCAATCCGATGGGAAGCTTTGCAATCCATTCGCTCCGATCCGCATCCAATCCGAAGGATTTGATTAAGATATCCACCTCTTCACGCACCTGGGTGCCCATAAGAATTTGGATGCTCAACAAAGCGATAAGAATCAAGAATATTCGGTAAGCTGATTGACGATCACTCTGCAGTCCCTCGATGGCCCGCTCTGCGCGAAGTGCGTGAATCTCCCACTCCGTTGACACGGATCGATATACGGCGGATAAAAGCCCTAATAGTATGAAAGCACCTGCCATGTGATAGGTGATCTGATGGGGGATTAAATTTCCGTCGACCACCACTTTACCGAGCCAGGCTTCAAATCCCAAAAAAAGTAAGGCAGCCAGCATCGTTAAGGCCCATTTGGGGTGGCTTTTGAATCGCCACAACGTCCAAGCCGTCGCAAGTAAAACGGGAATTCCTAGCAAGGCACCGACCAATCGGTTCAGGTATTCAATCCACGTGTGAACTGGGTTGAAAACCGCATAACTATGTCGGGTGTAGGCCGACCAGTGAGATCGCTTTATGGTTTCCGAGCTGGTAAAGGTTTCTTGCGCCACCCACAAGGTATCGTTTTGGACAATCATTTGTCCTTGGACGTACATCGTTTGAGGTGACCACGTGACCTGACCCTCTTCTGTTGGAGGGATTAAATAGCCAAAGCACGTTGGCCAATCCGGACATCCCATACCGGAACCCGTCATTCGAACGATGGAACCAGCTAAAATGACCAACATAGTCAGCATGATCGAAGCCTGAAGTAATCGGCGCAAAACCGCCGTCCATTTTGTCGTTGGGGATTGTGGCATGGATGCAAAGGTAATCTACCTTTGGCATCCTATGAATCGCAGCTTTCTTCCTTGGATCATGTTTACCGCCTTAGTGCTTGTATGGGGATCCTCCTTCATCTTGATGAAACATGCACTGATCGCTTTTTCAGCCGTGCATATTGGTGCGGCACGCATCGTTTTCGCTGCATTGTTGACCCTCACATTTGCTTGGCCACAACTTAAGGAATTCAGGAAAGAAGATATTCCCGCCTTCTTGATCGTCGCCCTACTCGGAAACTCTATTCCCTATCTACTCTTTCCGATTGCCGTGGCCCATATTCCCTCGGGAGTCGTTGGAATCACAAATTCCATGACGCCTCTTTTCACACTCCTCGTGGGTTTAATTGTCTTTGGGCGGAAACTCCGTTGGGTACGCGCTTTGGGCGTGGCCGTAGGCTTCATAGGGGCATTGATCCTGATCAATCCATTGGATGACCACTCTTCGGTCGGCCAAAGTTGGCCCTATCTTTTACTTGCCGTCCTCGCTGCGGCCTGCTATGGAGTGAGCATTAACACCATTGGAGATCGACTCAAGCACCTTTCACCGCGGGCCATAACCCTCTTTGCAATGCTTGGCGCTTTGGTCCCTTCGCTAGGAATTCTTGCCGCCACAGACTTTAGCGCTCAGTTTACGGGGACAAGCGAAATGTGGAGCGGTTTGGCCGCTATCGCTTTTTTAGGCATGGTAGGTACTAGTTTGGCCATGGTGGTTTTTAATCGCCTCATTGCCACGACGACCCCCCTATTTGCCGCCTCCACAACCTATGTGATTCCCATTGTGGCATTGGCCTGGGGACTTGTTTTTGGCGAAGAACTCCTGTATAATCACTATATCGGCATGGTGATCATCCTCATTGGCGTATGGATGGTGAACCGCAAGGCCTAAGTGATCATTCATGTTATCCGAAAAAGCCCTGCTGAATTTCTGCACTTCAAGCAGCCAGTAAAAAAAACCCGAGCCAAGGCTCGGGTTATACAAGGATTTGGATTCTGTTTTAAAATCCTTTAAGAACGATTTTTTTAATCGAAAATACTTTTGTCCACCTCACCATTGATGGTCACCGAGGTCGTCTTAACCTCAAGATCCATTCCCGGCTGCAAAGGAACCTTCATGGAGTGGGCGATGTAAACGCCATCCACAGATTGATAGTCGCTAAAGTCTACGTTAATGACTTGCTCTCCCTGAGGAGATTGTGATACTTGGCTTTGACGTACGCAAAAGCCCGTCTTGGCATCATAGTAGCGCTTGACTTCATTGGATCCCAAGGTCACCACTAACTCATAGCAGAGGGCATCTCCCACTGTGGCGGGAGCATCAGAGAGTTTCACGTTACCATTCTCTCCAGAGGAAAGTAGAAGCTCTGTACACCAAGAGTCATTGATCACTTCTTCGGTCATAGCCTCATCGACCGGTATATCTTGACCGTTGGCTTGCACCACCACTTGATAGCCATTGTATTTCTTTAGGCTACTACCCATGGGAGTCTTTTGCTCTGAGAAAATATAGTTGGGAGCAGCATAGATCGAATGAAAATCCAGCGTCATGCCCATTAAAGAGGCCGACTGCGTGATTTCAATGTTTTGAACGCCCTCAATGGCCTCACGACCACCCATGGCTTCAAAAGCTGCGTCGATCACCTTTTGGGCTGTCAAACCTGTGGGCACTTTCGCAACTGGCGCAGTCGTGGGTTCTGCATCCAAGGTGTAGTAATCGATGGGGAAGCCCAAGCGTTCGAGGCCCTTAGAAACCTCCAGACCTTTGCCCACGATGACAATTAAGAATTTACCTTCTTCGATGTAGGTATTGGCCACACGTTGAACATCGGTGGCAGTCACGGCCTCTAAACGGGTCAAGTATTGGTTATAGTAATCATTGGACAAGCCATAGTACTTCGTATTGTAGGCGAAGCTGGCCACGGTTTCTGGACGTTCCAATGAGCGACCAAAGCCGCCTGCTAAATTATTTTTGGCCGAGCGCAGATCTTCTGCCGACACAGATTCCGTGCGGATGCGATTGATCTCGAATAAGAATTCCGCTACCGCGGAGTCCGTCACGGCGTTCCGAACCTCTGCGGATGCCTCAAATTGGCTGGTGTACTTGCTGGAGGAGAAACTAGAATACGCTCCATACGTGTAGGCTTTGTCCTCGCGTAGATTCTGGAATAAGCGTCCCGCGGAACCGGAACCCAAAATTTGATTCATCACACGCATGGATTCCACATCTGGATGACCCAAGGGCAATTCTATGGTATTCGTCACCATGATGCTCGATTGAACAGACGCATCGCGATTGACCAAAACAATCCGCGTCGAAGCCTGCTTGGCAGGGGCGGGATAGCTTGCTGCTTTTTTAAACTTGCCTTTCCACGAACCAAAATGCTGCTCAGCTAGGGCGCGTGCCGCCTCGGGGGCAATATCCCCTACGATGGTTAAGGTGGCGATATTCGGTTTCCAATACGTCTTATAGAATGACTCGCAATCCGATAAGGTTACCATCTCTACACTCGCTTCTGAAACCATCTCCCCATTCGGATGATTAACTCCATAGAGCAAAGCATTAGAGACCTTTCCACGAATGGCTCCAGGGTTATCCCGTTGATTCTTAAGTCCTGTGACGAACTGATTTTTCAACTTGTCAAAGGATGCTTCTGGGAAGGCAGGCTGCATAGCGACTTCAGCGGCAACGTGGAACAGCTGCTCAGAGTATTTGCTCAATCCACTGGAGGAAACAGAGGTAGCAGACGTGCTTAGACGTGCGCCGATGTAATCCACTTTGGCATCCAAGGAGGCCTTGTCCTGGAGCGTAGTGCCTTCGGATAGCAAGTCACCTGTAAGGCTCGAGACTCCTGCTTTGTCCCCTTCTAAGATTTGTCCCGGGTCCATGGACAATCTTACCGATAGGCGAGGGAGTTTATGGTCTTCCACCACCAAAACAGTCATGCCGTTTTTCAGGGTGAATTGCGTGTATTGAGCAATCGTCGGGATACGTGGCTCGGCCGGTTGGGGGCGAATGCTACGATCTAACTGGGCCGTCATTTGAAATGATGCCAGGGCGATAAGAGTGATAAGAATACGTTTCATTATTCCACAGAAGGATTAGCGCTGGGCTTGGGCAGGTAGGTCAAGACCACGCGGTTGGACGTTTGCAAATAGGTTTTAGCCACCCGCTGGATATCCTCTCGGGTGACAGAGCGATAGCGCTCAATTTCTGTATTGATCAGGTTGGCATCTTTAAAATACACATGGTAATTCGCAAGAGACTCAGCGATTCCTGATACGGAACTGTTTTGAGTGATGAAATCAGCCTCCACCTTATTCATGACTTTTTCAAATTCTCTTTCTCCAAGAAGGTTATTTTGAAGGCTAGAAATCTCTTCCTCCATGGTGCCTAGAAGCTCTCCAGTACTATGATCGCCATTGACTAGAGCCAAAGTGATGAAAATACCGTGATCCTCGAGGGCATAGGGAAAGGCAACGACTTGAAGGGCCGACTGATCTTGATCCACCATGCGCATGGACAAGCGCGAGGATGGACCATCGCTCATGGCGGTGGTCAACATTTGCAAGGCATAGGCGTCTGGGTGGGATTGGCCCGGCATGCGGTAGCCCGTGAAGACGGCCGGAAGTTGGATGTTGTCATAAACGGTATCCTGCACTTCTGAGGTTAAGGCGGGCTCGAAGGTGTTGGGCTGGACAACAGGCTCGCCCGAAGCAATATCCCCAAAGTACTTTGTAATCCATTGCTTGGCTTGCTTCGGATCAATATCGCCGGCAATACTTAACGTCGCATTATTAGGGATGTAGAATTTCTTGTAGAAATTGACATAATCCTCGGTTTGGGCGGCATTTAAATCGTCCATGGAGCCAATGACGGCCCACCGATACGGGTGCTCGCTAAAGGCATGACTAAACATTTCAGAATTCCAAGAGCCATAAGGTTGGTTATCCACGCGCATGCGTTTCTCTTCCTTGACCACTTCACGTTGGGTTTCTACTCCCGTTTGATCGACTTTGGCATGAAGCATCCGCTCAGACTCCATCCATAATCCCAGCTCCAAATTGTTGGAAGGAAGGATTTCGTAATAGAATGTGCGGTCTTGCATCGTATTGGCGTTGAGCGTACCCCCGTTGGCTTGGATAAGCTTCATGTATTCGCCACGTCCGATGTTCTCGGAACCTTCAAAGAGCAGGTGTTCAAAGAAGTGAGCAAAGCCTGTGCGATTGAGGTCTTCATTTTTGGAACCTACGTGGTACAGCACAGAGACCGCCACGATGGGGGTACTATTGTCCTGATGCAGAATCACATGCAAGCCGTTGTCGAGGTCATATTCCTCAAATGCGATTTGGCCTTGAGCCGACATCGCCAAACAAGCCAAACCTGCTGCTAGAATGAGAGAAGGGTGCTTCATATGGAGAGTTGATATATTTGACAGTCCGCACTGCCGTTTAAGGGTTCGATTCATTGCAAACGCTGGGCAAAAAAAGGCTTTCGCGATCACAAGGGCGTGAAGTTACGAAGCATTTGGAGGAAATGTAGTTCTCGAAGTACTAAACATGTTGTGGGAATTTACAGGAACAGTCATGTAGATATGGGATTTAAACCTATCTTTGCACCCCTTAACTAAACAATGTACACATGTACGCCATCGTAGAAATAGCAGGGCTGCAATACAAAGTGCAAAAAGATCAGCGAGTGTACGTTCACCGTCTGGCCGGCAATGAGGGCGACAAACTCACGTTTGATCGCGTCATGCTTGGTGAAGACACGAACGGAATTACCGTTGGCGCCCCCGTTATCGAAGGTGCTTCGGTTACCGCCAGCATCTTGAGCCATGTAAAGGCCGACAAAGTGATCATCTTCAAGAAAAAGCGCCGAAAGGGCTATGAAAAGAAGACCGGACATCGCCAGCCGATGACCCAGATCCTGATTTCAGACATTAAATTGTCTGCTCCAAAGAAAAAAGCAACCAAAAAAGCGGAGGCAACCGAAGAAGTTGCTGCTGAAGCATAAAATCTGACCAGCCATGGCACATAAAAAAGGTGTAGGTAGTTCTAAGAACGGCCGCGAATCAGAAAGCAAACGTCTCGGCGTAAAAATTTACGGTGGTCAACCTGCATTGGCAGGCAACATCATCGTACGTCAGCGCGGTACGTCTCACCACCCAGGTAAAAACGTGGGCATGGGCAAGGACCATACGCTCTACGCACTCGAACACGGAATGGTAGAATTCAAAAAGAAAGCCGGCAACAAGAGTTTTGTCTCGGTAGTTCCTTTCACTGCTGGGGGCGAAGCCTAATTTCTACTTCGACTTAAATATTCCCCCTGTCGCCTTAAAAGCTTCAGGGGGTTTTTTAGTTTTACACTATGCTTCAACTCACTACACTACGCCAAAACGCCGAAGGCGTCATCTCCGCACTGGCTAAGCGCCAGGTGGATGCCCGCCCAGCCATTGATGCTCTACTCGCCCTCAACGAGCAGCGTCGCCAAGTACAAGCCGAAACAGAAAATCTTCAGTCAGAAGCTAATAAGTTGGCTAAGTCCATCGGTCAACTTTTCCGCGAAGGAAAGGCGGCCGAAGCCGAAGGCATGAAAGCCCAAAGTGGTGCGATCAAGGAGCGATTAAGCGAGTTGGCAAGCGAATTGCACGCTTTAGAAGGCAAGGAACACGATCAATTGGTCGCTCTTCCCAATATTCCGCATGTATCCGTCGTAGCTGGAAAATCAGCCGAAGACAATGAAATCGTTGAAAGCTGGGGGCAAGCCCCAGTCTTGGCCGAGGGCCATGTGCCTCACTGGGAATTAACCGAGCGGTATAAGCTCATTGATTTTGAGCGTGGCGTAAAGATCACCGGCGCGGGTTTTCCCGTGTACACAGGGAAGGGCGCTCGCCTTCAGCGCGCCTTAATTCAATTCTTTTTGGACCGAAATACCGAAGCTGGATACTTGGAAGTACAGCCGCCGTATTTTATCAATGAAGCATCCGGTTTTGGAACGGGACAATTGCCCGACAAAGAAGGCCAGATGTATCATATGACCACGGATAATTTGTACGCCATTCCAACCGCAGAAGTACCGGTAACCAACCTACTTCGAGACGAAATTGTTGCCGAGAACGATTTGCCTATCAAAATGACGGCCTACAGTCCCTGCTTCCGCCGTGAAGCAGGTTCTTATGGCAAAGATGTCCGGGGATTAAACCGATTGCACCAATTTGACAAGGTAGAAATTGTTTGCGTCGAGCATCCCTCAAAATCCTACGAACGACTCGAAGAAATGGTCGCACATGTGGCGTCATTACTTCGTGACTTGGGACTTCACTATCGCATTCTACGCCTTTGTGGAGGAGATATGGGCTTCACATCGGCATTAACCTATGATTTTGAGGTCTGGTCCGCCGCACAAGAACGCTGGTTGGAGGTTTCATCCGTGTCAAATTTTGAGACTTTTCAAGCCAATCGCTTAATGCTCCGCTACCGAAGCCAAGAAGACCATAAGCCACATTTGGCGCACACCTTGAATGGGTCTGCTCTCGCATTGCCCCGAATAGTAGCGGCCCTCCTGGAGAACAATCAAAGCCCAGACGGTATCAGCATCCCGGAGGTACTTCGTCCATATACTGGATTTGACCGCATCAACGAATGAGATACGTTTCACTTCTCCTAATAGCGTCCAGCCTGGGCCTATTTACTTCCTGCTCCTCTCCCTTTGAAGCCGAAATTGACCAGCTTTTGACCGAGAGTCAAGAGGCATTGACGCAACTTCAAGCGCTATACATTGATGGAATTGAGGCCGATTATGCCGATCTAGAGCGGCATGCTTCGATTGCGAGGACGAAACGATTTGACTCGCTTCATGAAGACTTTTTTCGCAATGAATTTGATGTTTTAAAGTATCATTACCGACAAACGAGCCGATGGTTTGAACTACAAACCTATTCCGAATGGGAAGCGCAACTCACATTGGGCATCCAGCAGCTTGAGAATCTACGGCACGATGTGGAAAAAGGGCTTTTGGAAGACGAGGCTGTCCGCCAAGCAATAGAATCTGAAAAAAATGCCCTTCTACCGCTACTTGGGGAAGTGAAAACCAGTTGTGCCAGCATGCGTGAATTGATGGCCAAACACGATAGCCTAGATAACCATTGGCAAATGATGTGGGATCGCTGGGAAAATCCGACCTTGTAATCGTGTACATCTACAACGTAACCATTAACATTGACGACAGCGTCCACCCAGAATGGAAAGCATGGATGATGGCCATTCATATTCCTGAAGTGCTCGCTACGAAGCTTTTCCAAGACTGTCGATTCACCCGAGTTATGGTGGACGAAGAGTCCGGGACGAGCTATTCGATTCAGTACCGTTTTAAAGACATGGAAGACTTCCAATTGTACCAGCAAATCTATGCCCCTGCGCTGCAGGCCAAAACGCATGAACGATTCGAGGGGAAATATGTGGCTTTCCGTACCCTTCTCGAAGTCGTTGACGAACAATTTTTATCCCAATCTTAAACGAAGATGAAAAAGAACGTATACATTCTCGCCCTCATGGCTTTGTCCATGCCCAGTCAAGCGCAATCCGATCAAGACAGCGGCCGTACGGAAGTCATGACCCCTCAAAAACTCTGGGAACTTGGCCGTGTTGGCATAGATGATGTCAGTGAAAATGGATTAGTGCTCTACGGTATTACACGTTACGATACCGATGCGAACCGCGGCAACCGCGACCTCTACATAGGCGAAATTACCACAGGTGAATACTCGGTGTTGCGCGAGACCAAGGCTAGCGAATACGGGGGATTCTTCCTCCGTGGGGGTGAACGCTATGGCTACTTCACAGGTGGCCAATTATGGCTGGACAAAGTGAACGGTCCCACTTCCGACTTGCCCGTAGTTTTGACCGATGTCGAAGGCGGAATGGGCGATGCCAAAGTGGTGGAACTCAGCGATGGAAGGCTCTTGGTGGCTTTTGTTACCCGGGTCCAAATGGACCAAACACCTGCCCAACGCCACCCTGAAACTCCAAAGGCCAAGTACGCGGTCTATGACGACCTGATGTACCGCCATTGGGACAGTTGGACAGACTATTCGTACAACCACATCGCCTACATGGTGGTGGATCCCAACAAAACAACGCCGACAGGAAAGTTTACCGACATTTTGGCCGGCGAAAAGGTCCATAGTCCCCTTCCTCCTTTTGGTGGTGCCGAAAGTTTTGATGTGAGCCCCAACGGCCGTTTCATCGTCTACGCCAGCAAGAAAGTAGCGAGCGGCAAGGAGTTCGCTTTGCACACAGACAGCAAGCTCTACCTCTACGACCGCGAGACTGGACGCACCAGCACCTTGAACGGTTTGGACGGCTACGACAACCATCCCAGCTTCTCGCCCGATGGCAAGTGGTTGGCCTTTGTCGCCATGCCTGAAGACGGCTATGAAAGTGATGTGAACCAACTATACGTGGTAGACGTTGCGTCCTCAGGTGAAAAGCGTGAATTGCAGCCTGTGATTTCGGCCGAATACATCAACGATTTCAAATGGATCTCCTCTTCCAGTATCATCTTCAATGAGACCACCCAAGGCACGCAGCAATTGCGCCGTTTGGATTTGATGACGGGCAAGAACGGTTTGACGGCCAAGAAGGTAACCGCTCTGACCTCCGGCGACTACAACTACGGAGGCTTTGGCTTTTCTGGTAATACGGTGATTGCGGAACGTCAGGACCAGAACCATGCCACCGAACTCTACCTCTTGAACGCTAAAAAAGAAGAGGCCCCAGGCGCATTTACCTTGGAGAATGCCGACCTCTACAGCCAGCTCGCCCTAGGCGAGATTCAAAAGCGCTGGATTAAGACGAGCGACGGCGGCAGCATGCTGACATGGGTTTTCTTGCCTCCCAACTTTGATCCAGAAAAGAAATATCCCACCCTACTCTATTGCCAAGGCGGTCCCCAAAGTGCTGTGAGTGCATTCTACAGCTTCCGCTGGAACTTTCAGTTGATGGCGGCCCAGGGCTATATCGTCGTAGCGCCAAACCGTCACGGGGTTCCTGGATTTGGCAAGGAATGGAATGAACAGATTTCTCAAGACTGGGGTGGCCAAGCGATGAGTGACTACCTCGCTGCGATTGACACGGTTGCGAAAGAGCCCTACGTCGATGCCAACAACTTAGGAGCCGTAGGCGCTTCATACGGAGGCTATTCTGTCTATATGTTAGCTGGCATTCATGAGAATCGCTTCAAAGCCTTAATTAGCCATTGTGGTCTATTTGATATGAAGAGCTGGTACCTGACCACTGAAGAATTGTTCTTTGCGAACAAGGACGTAGGTGGCCCTTACTGGAATGCTGAAGTTCCCAAGGCGTACACCGACTACAACCCGATGAATTACGTCCAAAACTGGACTGCTCCCTTGCTCGTCATTCACGGTGGAAATGACTTCCGTGTCCCTGTAAACCAAGGTATGGAGGCCTACCAAGCGGCTCAATTACGCGGCATCCCCTCACGTTTCTTGTACTTTCCTGAGGAAGGACATTGGGTGTTGAGCCCTCAAAACGGTATGGTCTGGCATGCCGAATTCTTCCAATGGCTTGAAAGCTGGTTGAAGTAAGCGTGACATCCCCTCACGAACGACCTGCCTTTGAAATAGGGACTTTGCCCAATGGGCTCCGATGGATCCATCAACACGTGGCATCCCCAGCCGGCCATGTTGGCCTTATCCTCCAAACGGGTAGCCGGGATGAAGGACCCGATGAAGAAGGCCTCGCCCATTTTATTGAGCACCTTTTGTTTAAGGGGACTACCCGGCGAAAGGCCTACCATATTCTCTCCCGCATTGAAGATGTCGGCGGCGAGCTAAACGCCTACACCGGAAAAGAAGATACCACCCTGTATGCTAGCTTTCTGGTAGAGCATTATGGGCGATCCATGGAGTTGATTTTTGACATCATCCAGAATGCCCGTTTTCCGGAGAAGGAAATTCCTAAAGAAAAAGAGGTGATTCTGGATGAAATTGACTCCTATCGGGATAGCCCCTCCGAGTTGATATTTGATGAGTTTGACGCTTTGCTTTTTGGTGACCACCCCCTCGGACGGAACATTCTCGGTACCGAAGAATCTGTGCCCAAATTTACCCGGGAGCAAGTGGTGGATTTTGTTCAAAGGAATTATCGTCCAGAGAATGCGGTACTGAGCTCCGTCGGCGGGATTTCAGCAAAGGCCTTTGAGCGTCTAGCTATGAAGTACGCCGCCCATTGGACCGTGCCTGGCCAATCGCCTGAGCGTCTGGCTGCACCTAAAATTCAGCCTAAAACCGACCTCCGTGAACTCGATATCCATCAATGCCATGTCGTCCTCGGAGGAACTGGATTCGATGCCCACCATGTGGATTTGCCGGCCTTGGTTTTGGTGAACAACTTACTTGGAGGGCCCGCCATGAATTCTCGCTTGAATCTCAACATTCGCGAGCGCCACGGCATTGCATACCAAATTGAAAGTTTTCTGAACCCTTATAGCGACACAGGTATCTGGGGCGTGTATGCTGGGACCGACGAGGATGCCATTGACCGCTGCCAGCGCCTAATCTTACGGGAACTCAAGCTTTTGAGGGAAAACCGCTTGGGCGTTGGGCAGTTCTCCAAAGCCAAAACCCAGCTACTGGGCCAAATGGCGCTGGCGCAAGAGAGCAATGGGAATCTCATGACCGCTCTAGGCAAGTCGCTTTTGACCTTTAATCGAGTGGATAGTTTTGAGGAAATGGTCACTAAAATAAATGCGGTCACTCCCTCGCAAATGCTCGAGGTCGCCAACCGTGTCTATGATCCTCAGCAAATCACGGAACTGAGATTTGTACCCCGAAGCTAGACCCCTATACTCTTGTAAATTTCGCCTATGGAATTCCTCCCCCCCGAAATTGATGACTATGCCGGCAGTCATACCGCTGCCCATAGCGAAACCCTCGCCGCTCTTGAGCGCGAGACATGGCAGGAAGTGCTTATGCCGCGAATGCTTAGCGGTCACCAGCAAGGACGTTTCCTGAGTCTAATTTCACATTTGATGCAACCCCAACGGGTGCTAGAAATTGGCACCTACACGGGTTACTCTGCCCTCTGTATGGCGGAAGGTCTTTCTTCTGCAGGTGTCATCCACACGATCGATATCAACGCCGAACTCCGCCCTCGAATTGAACGCTTCATGGAGAAGGCGGGGTATTCCAATCAGATTCAGCTGCATATTGGGAATGCCTTGGAGATCATCCCAAGCTTACAGGGGCCTTGGGATCTGGTCTTCATCGATGCGGACAAGGAGAATTACACCGCTTACTTTGATTTAGTCGTAGATCACGTGCGTCCCGGCGGATTGATCATCGCAGATAATGTTCTCTGGAGTGGAAAAGTGGCTGATCTAACGCATCAAGATCATGAAACGGTCGGTTTACGTGCCTACAATGAAAAAATAGCCACGGATCCTCGCGTAGTGCATCAACTTCTACCATTCCGAGATGGCTTGATGGTGGCGAGGAAGTTGAAGAGTTGAAGGGTTGAAGGGATTCAATAAATCATTGGAAAGTGCCCGCGCGCAGCGAAAGTCAACCAAAAGATTAAAGAGTTAAAGGGTTAAAGTATTTAAGCACCCTTCAACCCTTTAACTCTTCACCACTAGCTCACGCACCTTCTCCAAATCCGCTGGGCTATCCACCCCAATCCCCGCTGCTTTGACTTCGGCGGCATAGATGGCGTAGCCATGGTCTAGCCAGCGGACTTGTTCGAGGCGATCGCGGATTTCATTTTCGGTTTCGGGTAGGGCAACGAGTTCGGGTAGTAAATGGGTTTTGAAACCATACATGCCCACATGGCGCCACACTTGGATCGCGCAGCAGTTGGGATTCCGTGAAAATGCATGGCAGCGGCCGTCGGGGGTTTTGTCCGCAAAGGCGTTCGTGCCTGATTCGGCATCGCCGGGTTTTGCCGGAGTGACAAGGGTTCCAATTTGAACCTCGTCCCGAAGCATCAGATTCAGCAAACTGACGATGTCATGGGGCGAAACTAAAGGTTCATCTCCTTGAATATTTAGTACAATACCGGGCAAATTTTGACCCTGTTCCGACAAGATGTGCAAGGCCTCGGTTACCCGTTGGGTGCCATTCAAGCAGTCCGTGGAGGTCATCACGGCCATGCCTCCTCGCGCTTCAATGACTTGAGCGATGCGTTCATCGTCGGTGGCCACAAAGGTGGGCAGCACTTCGGAGACACGCTCCCAGACATGTTGAATCATCGGCTTTCCGGCGATATCCAAAAGAGGTTTGCCCGGCAAGCGGGTGGAGCCCATTCGGGCCGGAATGATGGCCCAAGCTTTATGCGGAGGCATACTGTTTTTCGTAGTAGGCTTGGTAGGCGCCACTCGTCACGGAATGTAACCAAGCTTCATTGCTGAGGTACCAGTCGATGGTCTTGGCCAAGCCCGTTTCAAAGGTTTCTGCCGGCTTCCAGCCCAGTTCTTGATGTATCCTACTCGCGTCAATGGCATAGCGCAAATCATGGCCCGGGCGATCTTTCACGAAGGTGATGAGCTTTTGACTTGTTCCTTGGGAATGGCCCAATTTGGAATCCATCAAATCGCAAAGCAGTCGAACCAAATCAATGTTCTTCCATTCGTTCCAACCCCCTATGCAGTAGGTTTCACCGATTTGGCCCTGGAGATACACGGCCTCAATGGCCGAGGCATGGTCCTCTACGTAGAGCCAATCCCGCGTATACTTCCCATCGCCGTATACCGGCAATGACTTGCCCTCCAATATATTGTGAATCATCAGGGGGATGAGCTTTTCGGGGAAATGGTTGGGGCCGTAATTGTTGGAGCAGTTCGAAATCACGATCGGTAGCCCATAGGTTTCGTGGTAGGCGCGCACAAAATGGTCACTCGAAGCCTTGGAGGCGGAATAGGGACTGTTCGGACTATACGCTGTCTCTTCGGTGAAGTAGCCTTCAGCACCAAGGGCGCCAAAAACCTCGTCGGTACTGATATGATAGAAGCGCTTCCCTTCCATTTGACCGGACCAAATATTTCTTGCCGCATTGAGCAAGTTCATGGTGCCTAGGACATTGGTTTGGACAAAAGCCATCGGGTCGGTAATCGAGCGATCCACATGGCTCTCCGCTGCTAAGTGAATGATGGCGTCTGGCTGATACTTTGCAAAGCTGGCCTCTACAGCGGAGGCATCGCGGATGTCCACCCGCTCGAATTGATAGTTTGGAGCATCTTGAACATCCAGCAAATTCTCTAAGTTCCCCGCGTACGTTAAGGCATCTAGATTGATGATACGTGACTCGGGATGGTTCTGTACAAAACGTCGCACGACATGCGATCCGATAAATCCGGCGCCGCCGGTAATAATGATGGTAGACATTGGCAATTTAGTTTCCAGGAAGAATAATTACTTTTTCAGCCAAGAGTTCTTGAGCTGCCGACTGATCTGCACGATGAGACGAGAAGAGCACGTGCACCACATAACTCCCCTGTGGTAAATGCGCCATCCACAGTTGGACTTCATTTCGGCCCTCCTTGACTTGGCGTTCCACCTGGTGGAGCATCTTGCCCGAGGCATCAATAATTCGAATTTCAACGGCTCCCATATCAGGCGCATCAAAGGCCATCAAGGCATGACCCGGATTTGGATTTGGGAAAATTACAGGGGCATCCACATCCATGAAGGGGACGTAAATCCGCGCATATTCGGCACATCCTCGCGCATCGTAAACATAGAGCGCTATGGTGTCGCCGGAGCAAATTCCCGATTCCGTGGAGAGCCCAGGTAGCCCGTTCCATTCAAACTCGTAGGGAGGAACTCCCCCAAGTACGCTCGCAGTTAGTACTTGATCGCAGCCCATTCCACTCACCGCTATAGAGATACGAAGGGCTGAAGAATCTGGGCTTTGCAGCAATCCAAACCAGGTAGAATTCCCCCCATTGAGCAGGGAGTAAAATCCTGCCGACCACACTTTCTGTGGATCGTGGTAGACGGTTTGTAAGCCAAAGTAATCGCCCCATCGCTCGGGACCACTGAGCTTGTTTACCAAACCCTCTCCTTCTTTTATGGTGACAAAATCCGAAATGCTTCCATCGTTGGCTTTATAGACCGCCGAAAAGCCTGCTTTTTCCGTCGCGGAGGAATGGTTGAAGGCGATGAGTAATTCTTGATCGCAGGATTCATTACCAATAGCCACCAGGTTGGGATAGCCTAAATCACGACTTGGATGCGCAATGATTTGGCCATGTAGGCTATCCGGAGTCCATGGATTTGGAATTTGCCCATAGTAGATGGCGCAACGGTTGCTGTTGAAATCACGTGTCGTGCTGACCACGTGAATGGACCCATCGCTCATCTCCAAAGCCCCTAGCCAACGGCCGTCATTGGTGGATAGATGATAATTGCTGTTGTTCGGGTCGGAGGCCGGTTGGCGCGCATCGGGCGGCACTCCGTAGGGGATGGTCGTGGGCACATTGAAGATATCGTAGGAATGGGTTCCGCCCACCGCACTATCGTTGCGTCGAAGGAAGAACATCGTGTCGTTTTGGGCTGAAAAATTCCGGTTGGACGCCCACATGGGGCTGCTCACATAGCCGTTCCAGCCATTGACCGCGACAAGATTCCGAATCCACTTCCCATTGTACTGGATGCCGTGGTGGAGCTCTGATGGCAGGGTCGCTGAACCGCTGTAGCCTGCCGCCTTGTCCATTTCCCAAATGACGGTGCCATCAAATCCCACCTGCCAGCTTACGCCTGGTATGATCAGGTTGATAGACATCACTAGTTTGTCATCCGTGAAGGCCATACTGGGGAAGTCGCTCCAGCGGTTGTTGTTCAAGGGATTCCCAGGAAGGGTATACATATTCCAGCCTTCTGCTGGATCATTGGTCTGACTGAAGCAGACGACTATTTCACTAGTTGAGGGCGTGTTCCCCACAAAAAATAGGAGTACCCAGCGGTCTTCGGCTGGATCATAGAGTAAGCGCGGGTCGCTAGCGTTAGCGGACGTCTGAAGGCCCGAAGCTTGGGTCAAGGACAGAAACTGTTGCGGAAAGTGGAAGGTATCTGACTTGAGGTCCCAGGCCCAAATCCGGGTATTGACGGCGGCGAGCAGGATGCTATCCTTGGAGAAGGCAACCGTATTGTCGTTGGGGGTGCCTCCCGCCAAAGCATAGGATACCCCATTGATGGGATAGACGAGCTTCATCCCGAATTCATCCAATAAAAGTGGATCCTCTGCGGTCGTTTTCAAGCTGCGCTGAGTGGGCAGCGCACTGTAATCTGCCACACCAAAGCGTGCATCTGCCCCTGCCTTGATAGCCCTAAGGCCCTCTTGTTTAGACAATGCATCCGGCGATTCAAGGCTATGAACCTGCACATCAAATTGTGGCTCACCCGATTGCATAATGAACGTCCGCGTTTTGGGAATCTCAAAAGAAATAGGTTGCGCCCAACTCGAAAAGGAGAGCTGTAGGACCACAAACCAAAAAAAGCATTTTTTCATACTCCTGTAAGGTACATCAGGCATCCTTTTTCGCAACATTCAAGGCACATTGCCATGCCCAGGCATCTCGCATAGAATCGTCTAGGGACTTGCCTGCGGTCCAACCCAAGACTTCGGTGGCTCGTTGCGTATCCGCATAGGCCGCGACAATATCTCCCGCTCGGCGAGGTGCAAAAGTCCAATTTAACAACTGACCAGTCGCGCGCTCAAAGGCTTGGATCACTTCAAGCACACTTGATCCATGGCCCGTTCCGAGATTAAATACTTCCATGGGAGACTCCTGCCCATTCTCAATGAGCCGTTCCAAGGCTATTATGTGCGCTTGGGCCAGATCTAGCACATGGATGTAGTCGCGTATAGCCGTTCCATCCGACGTAGGGTAATCATTTCCATAGACACTCAAAGGACCGCGAAGTCCTGCAGCACTCTGAGTGATAAAGGGAACCAAGTTCTGGGGGACTCCTAGAGGTAGCTCTCCAATTTTTGCCGAGGCATGCGCTCCAATGGGATTGAAATAACGCAAGGCGATGGTCTTGAGCTTTGCCGCGTGGGCAATTTCAGACAGTATCTCCTCGCCAATTTGCTTCGTGTTTCCATATGGCGATTCGGCCGCTTTGACGGGGGCATTTTCCGTAATGGGAAGGTTATCTGCTTGGCCATATACGGTGCAAGACGAACTGAAAATGAGCCCACAGTTCGGGTTCTGCTTGACATAATCCAAGATATTCATCAAGCTGAACAGATTGTTCTGATAATATTTCAGAGGCTTTTGGACCGATTCTCCCACCGCTTTAAATGCGGCAAAATGGATGATGCCATCTAAATTTCTTCCCTGCAAGGCCTCCCTGCATGCCATAGGGTCCGCTAGGTCGACATTGAGCCACTCAGGACGTATCCCGGCGATAGAATGAATTCCATCGAGGACTTCCGCTCGTGTATTGGACAAGTTATCCGCCAAAATCACTTCATACCCTCTGGCCAAAAGTTCCACAGTCGTATGAGAGCCAATGTATCCCAGGCCGCCGGTCACGAGGATGCGTTTTTTCATGCCTTTTTGTAGTCTTTAAAATCCCGATGTTCCTGCTTGTACAAGATCTCCTCTGGGAGTGCCTTAAAGGCTGCATAGGTGCGCGCCAAACCTTCGGCTCGGTCGATCTGAGGCTCCCAGCCAAGAATTTTTTTGGCCTTGCTAATGTTCGGTTGGCGCTGCGTAGGATCGTCTTTTGGGAGGTCCTTGAAGATGATTTTTTGGGTCGTTCCCGTCAGTTTGATGATTTCTTCCGCAAACTGGAGGATGGTGATTTCATCAGGGTTGCCAATGTTCACCGGCTCCGCATAGTCGCTTAATAAAAGACGGTATATGCCTTCAACCAAGTCGTCCACATAACAAAAGCTGCGGGTTTGACTGCCATCGCCAAATACGGTCAGATCTTCTCCGCGCAGGGCTTGGCCAATAAACGCGGGCAATACCCGTCCGTCATTCAAACGCATGCGAGGGCCGTAGGTATTGAAGATCCGAACAATGCGCGTTTCCAATCCATGGTAACGGTGATAGGCCATGGTCATGGCTTCTTGGAAACGCTTGGCTTCGTCGTAGACACCACGAGGGCCAACGGGATTCACATGGCCCCAATAATCTTCCGTTTGCGGGTGTACTTCGGGGTCCCCATAGACCTCTGAAGTCGAGGCGATGAGCATTCGTGCCCCTTTTGCCATCGCCAGTCCCAAGCAATTGTGCGTGCCCAGCGAACCTACCTTCAGTGTCTGAATCGGAATCTTGAGATAGTCAATCGGGGATGCTGGAGATGCAAAATGCAATAGGTAGTCGAGCGGGCCATTCAAATGTATGTGCGTGCTGACGTCATGGTGCATGAAGGTGAACTCTGGAAGCGCTTGCAGATGCTCCAAATTCCGAAGGTCACCCGTAATCAGGTTGTCCATAGCAACTACGTCATAGCCCTCACGTATGAATCGGTCACATAGATGAGATCCGAGGAAGCCGGCCGCGCCGGTAATGAGAATTCTTGGCATTATTTCAATCCGATTCCAGCATAGGTAAATCCAGCCGCGCGGAGTTCTTCTCCGCTGTAGATATTTCGGCCATCGAAGACCACCGGGGATTTCAGGGCTTGTTTCACCCGGTCCCATTGTGGCATGCGAAATTCCCTCCATTCAGTGATCAGCAACAAGGCATCGGCCCCTGTTAGGGCTTCATATGCGTTTGCCGCATAAAGGATGCGATCGCTTAGTTGGTGCTTTGCTTCTTCGGCTGCCACGGGATCATAGGCCGTGATGGTCGCGCCCGCTGCGAGTAATTCATTGGCGATGATAACCGAAGGCGCTTCTCGCATATCGTCCGTTTCAGGCTTGAAACTCAGGCCCCAAAAAGCAAAGTGCTTTCCGCGGAGGTCCTGCCCAAAGTGGGCTTTGATTTTTCGAACCATCACCATTTTCTGGTCGTCATTGACATCTTCTACGGCCTGGAGAATACGGAGTTCATAGCCGCGCTCACGACCGGTGCGAACCAGCGCCTTGACATCTTTAGGGAAGCAAGACCCTCCGTAGCCAATGCCGGGATAGATGAATTTTGTGCCGATGCGGGGGTCGCTACCGATGCCTTTTCGGACCTGATTGACATCCGCCCCCAGGATCTCACAGAGGTTGGCGATGTCGTTCATGAATGAAATCTTCGTCGCAAGCATCGCATTAGCGGCATACTTGGTCATTTCGGCCGAAGGAATATCCATGAACAAAACAGGATGCCCATTCAAAGTGAAGGGCTTATACAATCGACTAAGGACCTCTTGAGCACGTGTGGATTCAATTCCACAGACGATGCGATCGGGCTTCATGAAATCATCAATGGCCGCCCCTTCTTTCAGGAATTCTGGATTGGAAGCCACGTCAAAACTCAGTGAACTGCTTCGTGCCTCCAAGGCACTTTTTACGGAATGAAGGACTTTTTCGGCGGTACCCACGGGCACGGTGGACTTTGTAATGACCACGAGGTAGTC
>JAQWXR010000029.1 GCA_029254375.1 Schleiferiaceae bacterium
AGCTTGGCGCTTCTTATCGCCTGCCAACCCAACGATCTCAGCATTGAGATTGCGTTGGACAATTTTACTCCTAGCGAGCAAGAAGGATGGGCCACCATTATGGTTCGCGATACGGCGGACTGGTATGCAGCGGACTCCATTGCATTAGTCGACGGAAAGGGAAGCCTTTCTTTTTCTCCTGAGGGCCCAACTTCCTTCTATGTGCGCATTGCAGGGATTGCTGAGCCCCTAGCAGGTTTTGGCTATCGAGGCAAGCTTACCCTTCAGGGCGATGCGAGCATTGTTCCTTTTGAAGGAAGACTCATAGGCACGGAAGAAATGACCTCATTCAACACGTTCAACGATCAGCAGAAAGCCTTTCAGGACTATGCGCGCTCTTTTAATGAGATTTTCAGCTCTGCTCAAGCCATGGGAGACAGTACCACACTTGATTCTTTGAATACGATGCTCGAAGCAGAATATGACAAATTGCAGGTTCAGATCAAGCGCTTTGCGATGGAAAATGGGGCCTTGGGCGCCTATATCGCCAACCGCTACTTATACATGGAAGAAGTTGAGGTTTTGGATTCCGTACTAGCGACTGTGCCTTCTGATGCTATGAATTCAAGCGATGTGAAGTTACTCGGAGAGCGTGTCACAGCGCTGAAGCGCGTAGCTATTGGACAGCCTGTATTGGATTTGAACCAAAAAGACAGCACAGGCAATCCGGTAAACTTGATCAGTTTATTAGGTGAAGGATATACGTTGGTTGACTTTTGGGCATCATGGTGTGGTCCTTGCCGCGCCCAAAACCCTGACCTCGTACTTCTGTACAATGAATTTCACGCTTCAGGTTTTGAAATCGTAGGTGTGGCCTTCGATGATCAATTTGATCGTTGGATGGGAGCTATTGCAGAAGATGGCTTGAATTGGCCACAAATGACCGATCTCCGAGGTTGGCAGAACAGCGCCTCCAAAGCCTACTCTATTCGCGCGATTCCTCAAAACGTATTGATCGGCCCCGATCAAACGATTGTCAAGCGCAATATTGAGCCCAGTGAATTGCGGACGTTCCTGAAAGAGAACGCAATTTCTAACGTAACATTGAGCCCAGCAGAGTAAACACTATTTGCGGAAATCAAAAAGGGCGGCCCAGTGGGTCGCCCTTTTTTTATGCTCCATGTGGAGGCATAAAAAAGGGGGCTTCCGCCCCCTTTTTGATTTTTTGCAAGCTTAGGTCAGAAGGCCTCCGTCTACTTGGATGACTTGACCAGAAATGTAGGAAGATAAATCACTACCTAAGAAGACACAAGCATTCGCCACATCTTCTGGCTGGCCACCACGTTTCAATGGAATCGCCTCTCTCCAGGATTGAACAACTTTCTCATCAAGAACAGCCGTCATCTCCGTTTCGATAAATCCAGGAGCGACCGCATTGCAACGAATACCGCGAGAACCGAGCTCCAAGGCAACCGATTTAGTAAAGCCAATAATACCGGCTTTAGAGGCAGCATAGTTGGTTTGGCCCGCATTTCCTTTAATCCCGACAATGGAGGAAATATTAATAATACTCCCGCTGCGTTGCTTTAGCATATATCGTTGTGCGTGCTTCGTCGTGTTAAAAACCGACTTGAGGTTGATATTGATTACCTGATCAAAATCCTCCTCAGACATACGGAGCATCAACGTGTCTCGTGTTATCCCGGCATTGTTGACAATGATGTCTATTTGGCCAAAATGAGCCACGACATCATGGATGAGCTGCTCCGCCTGTTCCCCACTTGAAGCATCTGAACGAAAGCCTTTGGCTTCGCCTCCAAGTGCAGTCAATTCTTTTTCTAGAGCTTTCCCTCGCTCGACACTAGACAAAAAGGTGAAGGCCACTTTAGCGCCTTCTTCAATGAAGCGCTGTGCAATGGCGCGTCCGATTCCTTTAGATGCACCGGTGATCAAGGCTATTTTGTTTTCGAGAAGTTTCATAAAGTGAAATTAGGATGTTTGAGTAAATTCTGCATGCCTTAGGCCAAAATAGGTGCAGATAAGCCCTACTAGACCTCCAGCCAACACATCATGCAACCAATGCATATGCAGGTGTATGCGACTATAGCCCACGCCAAACGCTAAAACAGCTAAGAGAATAGGATATTGAAATTTATTTGGTGCCAAACTGGCCCATAACGCAGCCAAAGCTGTCGCAAAGGCGGTATGTCCTGATGGAAAACTCTTGTAGTTAGACTTAGTCAATCCCGGTATTTCTTTGACATCTGGGAACAAGGCCCATGGACGGGGGCAATCCGCAAATATCCATTTTAGGCCCTGCGGAACAATCGCAGCGAGCAACACCGATAGAATAAAGGCATTTCGAACTGTCTTCCATTGATCTTGCTTTCGGTAAATCAAGTAGAGGGCAAAAAACAACAGAATCGCTGAATGCGCCTCGCCTAATTGCGTCCAAATAAGCATTAATCCATCGAGCAATTCCGCTCTTGGATATTGAACGGCAAGCATGAAGTCATTTGAGCCTACGAGGACAAAGCATAGCCCAAGGATTCCCCAAATAACCAGGAAGCTATATAAAAATGTTCTATTCAACCGGGGAGCTTTTAAGAACCAATGGTCCGCAGGAGCGTTGTGATTTGGCTTTGCCATAGCAGACGCATTTCTTGCTCTTCTTCGGCCTCCACGTGATCCGTCACTAAAAGCAATCCATCCCCTGTAAGCTCATCGATTTCAATGCGGAATTCAAATGAGAATTTCTCGTCACTCTCATCATAGTCCCATTTATACTGAATAAACTGCGATTGCTTCTTACGGACCAAAAATGCCACTTCCTCAGAATCACCCCACATAAAAGTGAACTTATCTCCTCGAGAATTCACGTCATCGCAGAACCACTCTGACAAGCCACTTGGAGTTGAAAGAAAGTTGTACAACATCTGAGCGGAGCTTCTAATCGGAAATTCTAGGACAATTTTTTTGCGATCTGACATGGTGGTGATCCTGACTTTATAATTATATGATAAGTCCGCAATATAGTCCTTCCAATGAATCTGCAAAACTCTTAAGGCATGGAATTCAATCAATTTTTCGTTTTGAATAAATTCTTCGTAACAAATTGCCCAGAACTCCCTCTTGCCCTATTTTTGCCGCCTTGTTTGGCGAGGTAGCTCAGATGGTTAGAGCGCAGGATTCATAACCCTGAGGTCGGGAGTTCAATTCTCCCTCTCGCTACAGGCCCTTCAGTTGATTCTGAAGGGCTTTTTTGTTCCTTAATTCCCGGTTAACTATGAATTTTCAAGATGACATAAGCCGTCGGCAAATGGTATAGCATCTTGTGACAAGAAATAACGTGTCTATTTTTTTCCTTACGGTGGAAAGCATTGTTGAGAAACCGGTAAAACTAATAGGGTCAAATTATTGATTACTAATTTATTGTTGTCGTCCTTTATCTATTACAATTGACTTTAGGCGCCCAGCTCTCCTCGAATTTTACAGAAATATCATTTTAAAAAACCATCATGTCAGATAATCCAGGACCTGCTTTTCATGAAAAAAAAGACAAGAACAAGAAGGACTACAACATTGGCGGTGGCCAAAAAATTAAGATGAAAAAGGCGAAAAAGCACAAACGCCCCCTGACAAGGGGCCAGAAGAAAAAGAGATAAACGTATATTCTCTAAAGCCATGTCGTTTTAAACTCATAGATTTTTTTCAATCATGATGTGACAGCATTTCCTCCTGAAAAGTGAAACAATAAGTATGTCAAATCCATTCCGTCTAAAAATCTATGCTTATTACGTGTAAATTTGATTTTAAGCATCATGAGTACACAGCCAAATAATCCATTGCATGGAGTCAAACTTCAGTATATCGTTGAATTTCTTGAACAGAAATTTGGGTGGGTCAGTCTAGGGTCTCAGATTCCACTGCGCTGCTTCCTTCATGAGCCCTCCGTATCGTCAAGCCTCAAATTTCTTCGAAAGACGCCCTGGGCTCGGGAAAAAGTTGAGAACTTATTTCTTAAGACACTATCAGATCAACATTCGACTTAATTTTCAAATTAGCGGGGCATTTTAACCCGCTGAAGCTTTTCTATTCCTTGTCGATAAATGGCCTCATTTAATTTATCTGCTACCTTTTTGAGTTGCTTAGCGGCACGTTTCTGAAGCTTCTTCGAACTTGAAAAAGACTCTGCTACACGCCCAAGGCCTATACCGGTAATTGCAGCACCACTTGTGACTGCAAGAAATTGCTGAGATCTTGGTACAGAGCCACTTAGAGAAACACTACCGAATACGGCTAATAAAGGACCTGACACTACATAGACACCACCACTTACAAATCGCTAGAGTCTTAAAATGGGATACTCTTTCAAACTTAAAATTTTGAGGCCCTTCTTTAAATTTTCAGATCCAGAAGTATAGCTTCTTGTAAGCATGTATAAATCTCTCATTTCAATGATCTCTCCATTAAGAGAAAAAGAGGAATTCTTGTATTTCAAATAAGAATTCTAGGTGAGCCATCAATGCCGTTTACGAGAGCCTTTAGACTTGGTGACTCCTTTGATTGGGCGGGAAGAATTTTTTGATTTATACTTGAAACTAACCTTACCTGTCCGTTGTGGGCGTTGGCTTTTCACTTCTTTCAATCCCCCTGTCGAACCCTCAATTTTGGGTTTGGCTGAGGATGTGACTTTCGATTTTTTGGCCGGAGCCACCGACTGGCTATCCTCCAATGATGCATAGAGTTTTTCTAATTCACTTGGACTTAAATCTCTCCAGTCGCCTAGAGCAAGTTTATCCAAGGAAATATGCATAATACGCGTCCGTTCCAACTTGATCACATTCAATCCTACATGTTCACACATGCGTCGAATCTGACGGTTTAATCCTTGAATCAGAACCACTTTAAACGTGGATATGCCCAGCTGCGTGATTTTACATTTTTTGGTCACTAAACCGAGCATGGGCACCCCAGAAGACATCACTCGAATTGCTTCGCTTGTCAAGGGCGCGTCTACGGTCACTTCATATTCCTTCTCGTGGCGATTTCCGGCACGAAGAATCTTATTGACCACATCTCCATCATTTGTGAGAAAAATCAAACCCTGCGAGTCCTTATCCAGTCGTCCAATGGGAAAAATGCGATGTGGGTGATTGACAAAATGCACGATGTTATCCGAAATGGACGCTTCCGTCGTGCTTGTCACACCTGTTGGTTTGTTGAGCGCAATAAAAATCAAGTTTGATTCCTCCATGGGGTCCAAAGCAAAACCATTGACCATCACCCGATTCCCCGGATAGACTAGGTCCCCAATGACGGCTTTGCGTGAATTGATTTTAACCTGACCATTTTCAATGTAGCTATCTGCCTGACGACGGCTACAATACCCACTCTCGGCAATGAACTTATTTAAACGTTTCGCGTGGCTAGACATAAAACAAAGGTAGGTGGGGCGTATCTTTTGTGAACACATGCACTCCTCCGCTATCTTTTCCCCTTGTTTGACCTATCGCTATCGACTCACGCGTATTTGGGATGATTCCTTAACTACCGTAGTATTTATTCTTTACAATCCGAGTACGGCTGATGCAGACAAAAATGATCCGACGCTACGTCGATGCGTGGGTTTTGCCAAAGATTGGGGCTTCGGTGGACTAGTCCTGGTCAATCTCTTTGCTTTCAGATCTAAGCAGCCTAAAGACTTACAGAAGGCCTTGAATCCCTTAGGACCGGACAATGAGAGTTACCTGAAGGCCGAGCTACCTGCGCATGCGGAAGTGGTTTGCGCCTGGGGACTTCAAGGGGGCCCAATCCCGCCGTGGATCATAGCCAATTCAAAGCGCGTAGTGCATTTGGGTTTATGTAAGGACGGGAGCCCAAAACATCCTCTCTATTTGCCCGCCACGACCAAACGGACGGCCATCTAACTCAATCTATTTGTCTTTTAAGCGAACTATTTGCCATTGCTTACTCCCATGACCGCTCCTAGCACTCCCCCCGTCCATCCATTTCGCTTGCGTGAAATTACCGTGATGGATGCCGGATTCATTCAGCAACTGACCAGCACATCCGGGTGGCTCAAACATATTGGCGACCGGGGAACAAAGACACTGGAAGGGGCGCTTGCTTATATTCAACGTGCTTACACAGAGCCGTATGCCGTGAAAGGATACGGACTTTGGGCGCTTGTTGAATCTAAAAGTCAACGAAGCATCGGCGTTTGCGGATTGGTCTCCCGTCCAGACGCCCCATTCCCTGACCTAGGCTTTGCCCTTCTCCCCGGCTATGAGGGCCATGGTTGGATTCAAGCTGCGAGTCGGATAGTTCTGGCTCATGCCAAAGAGTCCCTAAAACTCAAGACAGTAGACGCCTATGCCAACGAGGATAATGCGCGTAGCCGTAAAACCCTAGAGGCCCTAGGCTTTGTCTGCTTAGCCTGCGCTGAGAACGCCATGTTTGGAGCGGTCGTTTGCCATTACAGGGTAAAACTCTAGGTATAAAAAAGCCCACCTAAGTGGGCTTCTCTATTAGTGTTGAACTTGAAATACTCGACGTTGGAGCCCCAACTCGCTTTCCCAAGTAAGCACATAGGAGCCATTTGGCAGGTCGGAAACCTCCACTTGCATGCGTGCATCCATAGTTTTAATTGCTTGACCTAGAAGCGTGTACAATGTCAATTGCCCCTTGGGCATTTGGCTTAGATATAAGATATCCTGAGCTGGATTGGGCATGAGATGGATCACTGAGGCAATTTGCTCATCGGTTCCTACACCTTGGACTTGGACTTGAATTCGGACCGTATCGGCTGCCAAACGCCCCCAACGAACCGCCTGAAGCTCACCCTGTGCAGCGGTCCACTGCACTTCGGCGGGATCAGCTAAGGTAGACGGGTACGAAATCCACGTACCCCCGTTCAGCAACCATGTGATGGAATCAATCATGGCGGTCGTACTCAATTCATAGGAGGAGATGGACATCCAAGTCGGTGTGGTAGAGCCCACCATAACGGCACCAACAAAGGGCAAATACACCGTGTGGGTATCTGCCGCCAGGGCATTGCCGCAGCGACCAACGGCGGTACTGCTGTCTGAAGCCGTATAAACAATGAACTTGCCCATCCCAGAAACAGCGTTTGGCAAGCTCAATGATAGAACTTCCGCCATGACTGCCGTGTCCCAGTTCGCGCTCAGTTGGCTTGCAAAGCCATTGCTCACGCCCGACTGGGTCCATTCAAATTCATTCAGTCCGCTCGTAATAGATCCCTGAAAGACCTTTTGATCGAGATACAAGTCAAGAATGCCCGGATTGACAGAGGAAGCCGAATCCACGGCAATGGTTCCGCCACCACCCGCGGTGATATATACAGGCACTTCTCTCATGGAATAGCCAATTCGGAACCACGCTCCATTGATACTATCAAAGACATAATCGTCTGCCCGAATGGCAATCGTTGATTCAATGGCGGTATTGGGCTGGAAGGTCAATACACCTTTAGTGGGATCCAATGTCAGCGGATGCGAAGGGTTGCAATCAAAGGGATTTGTGGCACTGTAACCGGTGGCATAGACCACAGAAGTACCGGCTGCAGACAAGGCTGGGCGCAGAACGAGTGCCGTGCTATCACCATCAATTTCCTGTGTGGCTATATTCTGTTGATGAAGCTGATTAACGGCCCCACTTAAACTGCCCATGGGTGTCCACTTCACCGAGCTATTGTAGGGACGCAAGCCACTGGCCAAGTTAAGTTTGGCCTCTAAATAAATCTGTTGTGAAGAACTATTCACAAGGGTCGTGGCACCAAAAGGGCGGCAGCATATCGACCAGGAAAAGGTATAGTTTGCGGTAGAATTGAAGGTGACAGTTCCTTCGTATTCATGCACATTGATGTTGCTTGCGCCATTGGAGCATAGGCCTGCTCCCAGGCTGGAAGCAGAATAACCCGGCTTAGTTTGTGTAAGCAAAACAGAGTATGTGGCACCACCGCCTGTTACGGTCACGGTATTCGTTTGAGGCATTGCAATACCCGTTATATCAGCATACAAGATGAGGATGACTTTGTACGTGGAATTGGAGCCTGTGGAAGACATATATTGATAGGAAAGGTCTCCACCAATTAAATGGGATGCCTGTAACTGGGATGCGATCAGGAGGATGGTCGCTGTTAAGAATCTGCGTAGCATCAAAAGGGTGTTTGCTTAGATGAGCAAAGTAATATCTATTTTTTGCACTTATGGCTAAGCTATCTGAATTGGTGAGTATTCGGTACCTTTTTACGAGAAATCGCAAAAACTTCAGCGTTGATTAGTGCTATATGTTTGGTTTTGCGTTCGACACTTGCGCAAATTTGATGTAGATATTAACCCTTTCGTTCGCTACCATGAAAAAACTACTTGTTCTGTTTGCCATTGCTACTAGTTTCGCGGGATTTTCCCAAGAATCTGCTGCCTCAAGCTTGCACGCTAGCCGCTACATTTTTAGCCCGACGGGCTTTAACCTACCCAAGGATTCTATATATCTCAACGTGGTGGGCCCTATGATCGATGTTCAATATGCCCCAACCGAAAACATTACAGTGGGCATTGGAACTCCCATTTTTACTGCTATTTACTTAACGGGAGGGTATTCGATACCTGTCTCTAAAAATATCCATGCACGCGTTGGAGGATTATTTGGAGCTCCTCTCACTGGTGCCGGAAGCTTTGCCTTACCCTATGCCGTCATGACATTTGGGACTCCAGATAATAATGCCACCCTTGGGGTAGGATATAGCTACACTTCTCCTTCTTTAATCCAAAATACCGGCTTTGATCTAAATGGCGTTGCCATAAACGGTGGCGCTTACAAGGATTTCGGCGGCAAAACGGGTCTACTCGTTGAGGGCTGGTACCTCCCTCAGCTACAAACTGCACTGATAATGCCCGCCTTCCGCATCTATACAAAGCGAAACCGCCGCTACTGGAATATTGGATTCATTGCTGCCTCCTATACGTATGACGAGGTAGGATATCCTGTGATCGGATACGACACGAATTGGGACGGAATAGTAGACACGCAAGAACCTCCTGGTGGAGAGAACTACGATACTATTTACAACTATGACAATCCTTTTGTTCAGAAAGTCCGAAACTTCTTCCGCTTTCCCATTTTCTCCTACGCTATGTACTTCTAATCTGAGTCTTAACGATCAATGGGCGCCGCGCACCGAGTCCTTAAGGGCTTGTAGCGCGGCGCTTAGTTTTTCAACAAATTCTGGATCTAGAGGCAGTTCGCCATTCGTGTAACTGGACAGTCTTTGGCCGGGCACATCCGCCTTCAGGGGGTGGGTCATGGACGGAATCACCTCTATTCGGACGGAATGATTCAAGGCATTGGCTTGGATATTTTGGCGCGCGCCGTCCGTCAACTCCACTTGAATATCTTTTCCCCCGTAAAAGAAGAACACTGGAATACTATCTGAGCAGAGATTCAAATTGCGGATGGGATCGTCCTTAAACCAGTCCATCAAATAAGGCTGAACAGATGGCCGAAAGAGACTCTGCAAGGCCACAGGCATCGCCCCTTTTAAAAGAAATCCCGCTTTCAAGCTGTCCAAAGCGGATTTAGAGCGTAGACCATACTCAGAGGATGCATCCATTTGGCGCTGGAGTTGACGCCATAATATGTCTGAAGCTCGCTCTGCTGGTGCGGCCAGCAAAATCAACCCTTTTACCCCAAATTCAGGGTACTTGGCGGTTAGCGTAAGGGCCATCTGACCTCCCTCACTATGCCCAATCAATACCAGGTTTGAAAAGCTTTGTGTCCATCGAGTCCATTGGAGAACGTCCTGGACTAAATCCGAATACGTTATTTCGGCTTCGGTTCCTTCGAATGTGCTCGCCCCTATTCCCCGCTTGTCAAACTGTAATGTGCTAATGCCCTGACTGTGGCACTCTGCCGCCACGAGATCTAGCGTCCGCATAGGATAGGTAGCTTGGCTTCCGTGGCGATCTGTGGGTCCTGACCCAGGTAGCAGGATGGCCAGGATGCCTTGATCTCTCCTTTTACGGGCATTTTGTACGGTAGTCAAGGTGCCTGATAAAGTACCCGTACTGTTAGAGTTTTGGACGTCCACCTCATGCACCTTCAACTGCTGCGCAGGAATGATGATTGGCCAACACAGTAGGGCCACCAAACTAAGAAAAGACCTGGTAAAGCGAGTAGAATCCATCGCTAAAAGTTACGATGATTTGGTGAATAGGCGAACCCAATAAGCGCTTTCCTCCACCTACATCTGCACTATCTTGAAACTCTCCACAGTTCAAAATATGTTGAAACCCTGGGCTGCACACCGCGGATTTTTTACCCTTGTGCCAGTTTGGAACCGAAGACTTTTTTCAAAAGTTCAGAGGTTCGAGCGAGAGGATTTTGGCGAATTTTTTTCTCCTGTATGCCAATCTCTTTAAATAGAGCTATGGTAGCCAATCCATTTACATAAGCGGGCAAGTCAGGGTTGATGTCTTCTTTGACGCCCAAAAGCATCTTATTGGCATTGATGGCCTCGACCACGGGGGTCCAATATCGAGCAATATCCACAGCATCTAGGGCCTCCTGGATTACTGGAGCAAAAGCGGACTGCACGCTTGGCTGAGTTGTTTTTTGCAAATACGCAGTCGCTGCTTGACCATCGCCCTGAAGAATACCTAGGACATCCTCTAAGGTCATGGAGACGATGGCTTCTCGGAAAATGGGAGCCACGGACTTCATGGCACGCTCAGCTCCCTCGTTCATCTTCGCCTCCAGAACCTCCAACTTGGGCTGCAAAGCCATTTTTAGGGCTGGATTTTTTTGGATCTTTTCTTTGAGTTGAGCCATCTCTGGAGGCAAGGGAATATGGTACATCGGGTTGCGCTCAAAGCCGCCCACTTTAGCCAAATGGCTCACGCCCGTGTCCACACCACTTCGCAGGGCTTCTTTGAGTGCACTCCCAATTTCTTCTTGCGTGGGTCCTTGTTCGACCCCTTGAACCACGTTTTTCAATCCTTGGATGGCCTGTTGCGTAGTGGGCAAATTGGAAGGCAGCTTAATCTGAGCACAGGCGCCAAAGCCCGATGCAGCTATAGCCAGAATAAAAAGGGGTGCTTTCATAGATGTCGGTTTATGGAATCGTATGCAAAGCAAATGCCAACAAATGATCAGGCGAATAAAGGCTTGTCTTTCATCATGGCCACGACGGCTTCGCCGACGGCCTTAATTTTGCCCGGGTTGTCGGTATTCATCAATACTTCATCGATAAATCCAGCAATGCTGTCCATGTCCGACTCCATACAGCCACGTGTGGTGATGGCAGGAGTACCCAAGCGAATGCCGCTGGTTACAAAGGGAGACTTGTCGTCAAAAGGCACCATGTTCTTATTCGCCGTGATGTGTGCTTGAACCAAGGCGGCTTCGGCAAGCTTACCCGTCACGCCTTTGTTTCTTAGGTCGATTAGCATCAAGTGGTTGTCTGTCCCTCCTGAAATGATTTCGTAACCTCGGCCCACCAGAGCGCCGGCCAGCGCTTGCGCGTTCTTTTGGACTTGAACGATGTAGTTGAAGTAATCATCATGCAGGGCTTCGCCATATGCCACAGCCTTACCCGCAATAACATGTTCCAATGGACCGCCTTGAATGCCCGGGAATACCGCCATATCCAAGAGGTTTGACATCATCCGAATTTCGCCTTTGGGCGTGGTAAGGCCCCATGGATTCTCAAAGTCTTGACCCATCATGATCATACCTCCGCGAGGGCCACGCAATGTTTTGTGGGTTGTGGTTGTTACAAAGTGGCAATGCGGCATGGGGTCATTTAACAAACCTTTAGCTATCAAACCTGAAGGGTGCGAAATGTCGGCCAACAACAACGCGCCTACTTCGTCCGCTATTTCGCGGAATTTGGCGTAATCCAAATCACGCGAGTAAGCAGAGGCACCACAAATAAGCATCTTGGGCTTCTCGCGGTGGGCAATTTCTCGGATGGTATCGTAATTGAGTAATCCGGTCTCCTTTTCTACCCCGTAGAAGACAGCATGATAGGTCTTTCCAGAGAAGCTCACAGGGCTGCCGTGGGTCAAGTGTCCGCCATGGCTCAAGTCAAAGCCCATAATGGTATCCCCTGGTTTAAGACAAGCGAGGTAAACGGCCGCATTGGCTTGGCTTCCGCTGTGGGGCTGCACGTTGGCGTACTCCGCATCAAAGAGTTCACAGGCTCGGTTGCGCGCCAAATCTTCTACTTGGTCTACGACTTCACACCCACCGTAATAGCGCTTGCCTGGGTAGCCTTCGGCGTATTTATTGGTTAAAACAGAGCCAACCGCTTGCATGACCGCAGGGCTGGTAAAGTTCTCGGAGGCGATGAGCTCGATGCCGTTAATTTGGCGCTGCTTCTCAGCCTCAATAAGTTGGAAAATAACGCTATCGTGTTCCATAAGATTGGTGGTAACTTGTGCCTCAAAAGTACGCCAAATGCACCCCCTCTCCGATCCAAAAACATCAAGTTTTCTACCAGTTTCTAAACAGTCTGACTTCCCGTTACAGAACATTCCCTTTGGCGTCATTGAACGTCCTGATGGCATATATGTGTGCGCCTCTAGGATTGGAGATGTCGCCATTGATTTGAATGCCTTGCAGCAATTAGGGTACTTCGATGAGCTAGAGCTCCCTGAGGGCCTTTTTGGACAAGAAGCCTTGAATGAGTTCATTTCGCTTGGACAACCCGTATGGCGAGGAGTTCGCCAGATTATTGCTGCATTGTTTGCGGAAGGATCCGAACTCGAGGGGAACGCTAGGCAGCGTGAGGAAATTGAATGGCCGATCGATCATGTCGAGGCCGTATTGCCTGTCTTGGTAGGCGATTACACTGATTTTTATGCCTCCCGCGAGCATGCCACCAACGTGGGTAGCATGTTCCGAGACCCCTCCAATGCACTCCTTCCCAACTGGCTGCACCTTCCTGTGGGTTACCATGGCCGAAGCTCTACAATTATTGAAAGCGGAATGCCCGTGCATCGTCCTCATGGGCAGCGAAAGGGACCTCATGATTTGGCCCCTGTTTTTGGGCCGTCGATGAAGGTGGATTTTGAATTAGAAATGGCCTTTATCACCGGCGATGGCCCAGTAGGCTATAGCAGTATACCCATAGAGCGTGCAGAAGAGCACATCTTTGGATTGGTGCTTTTGAACGATTGGAGTGCGCGTGACATCCAACAATGGGAATATGTGCCCCTTGGGCCATTCTTGGCCAAGAATTTTGCGACAAGTATTTCCCCCTGGATTGTCACCTTAGATGCCCTGGCTCCTTTCCGTGTTGAGCGACCTGTTCAAGAGGATCCACGCCCCCTTCCTTATTTACAACAAGCCGCAGAGGGCGCGAACGTGGATGTGCATTTGGAAGTAAGTATCGCACCTGAAGGACATCCTGAAACCGTGGTATGTGAGAGTAATTTCAAGCATATGTATTGGTCCATGGCTCAACAGCTCGCCCATCACAGCATCAACGGATGCCTAATCAATGCAGGTGACTGCATGGGAAGTGGCACCATCAGCGGACCAGAGAAGGGCAGTTTTGGCTCCATGCTAGAAATTACCTGGAATGGGACAGAGCCACTGACCCTTTTGGACGGCAGCGAGCGGACTTTCATTGAAGACAATGACACCGTCACGATGCGTGGATACTGCAAAAAAGACGGGCTGCGCATTGGCTTTGGCGAGGTTTCTGCTACATTAAAACCTGCATTGCCATGGAAAGCGTCGTCGACTTCGAAAAACTAGTCCGAAACAAATACCGGATGCTCATCCGTGCTGTGGAATCTCGCGGCGGGGACAAAGAGGATGTGGCGCTCATTCGGAAAGCGTATAAGGTTGCTGCCGATGCGCATAAAGATGTGCGGCGCAAATCAGGCGAGCCGTACATCACTCATCCATTGGATGTTGCGCTCATTGTAACCCGAGATATTGGCCTAGGTCCACAATCCATTGCCGCGGCGCTTTTGCACGACGTGGTGGAAGATTCGGAATATACCAAAGAGCAACTTAATCACCTGTTTGGCCCTTCTATTGCCTACATGGTGGAAGGCCTGACAAAAATTCAAGGCATTTTTGACCATCAGAGCCCCTCGTTGCAGGCGGAGAACTTCCGGAAAATTCTGCTAAGCATCAGTGATGACGTCCGGGTAATCTTGATTAAAATGGCCGATCGTCTGCACAACATGCGGACCTTGGACGGCATGCCCTATCACAAGCAGCTAAAGATCGCCAGTGAAACTCTGTACATCTTCGCCCCGCTTGCCCATCGAATGGGATTGTATCACATCAAATCTGAGTTTGAAGACCTCGGATTAAAGTACACGGAACCAGAGGTATATGTAGAATTGGCTGAAAAATTAGAGTTAGCCGAAGAAGATGACGCCCTTTACCTCGAACGCTTTAGTCAAAGTATTGAAAGTCTGCTTGAAAATGAAGGTCTTACGTTCAACGTCAAACGTCGAAACAAAGGTGTTTTCTCGATTCGAAGGAAGATGCTTAATCAGAATATCAGTTTTGAAGAAGTTTACGACAAGTATGCCATTCGAATCATTATCAATTCTGGCCCTAAGCGCGAAAAATCGGACATCTGGAGTGTCTATTCAGTAATCACCAGTGTATTTCGCCCCAACCCAAGACGTCTTCGCGATTGGATAACTGGTCCCAAAGCAAACGGCTATGAGTCTTTACATACTACCGTAATGGGACCTGAAGGACATTGGATTGAGATTCAGATCCGATCCTCTCGTATGGACGAAGAGGCGGAAAAAGGATACGCGGCCCATTGGCGGTATAAAGAGGATAATTCGGGAAATACCGCCCTGGATGAATGGGTTACAAACATTAGAGAAGCGATTAAAAATCAAAGTGAAAGTGCTGTTGAATTCGTTGATCAATTTAAACTACAATTATTCAACGAAGAAATATTTGCCTTCACGCCCCAAGGCAAAATGCTGACTCTACCCAAGCATGCGACCGCGTTGGATTTTGCTTTTGAGATCCACACTGATATTGGCATGTCTACCCTGGGGGCTAAGGTGAATGGCAAACTTGTTCCCCTGTCGTATACGGTCTTAAGTGGCGATCAGGTACAGGTGCTCACTTCGGACAATCAAAGGCCTCAACCGGACTGGTTAAATTGGGTGGTCACACCCAAAGCCAAGGGAAGTATCCGCAATTTCTTGCGCGAAGAGCAGCGCATGGCTCAAGAGCGAGGAAAACGAATGCTTAGCCGAATGCTAATCAAGGCCAAATCTGAGCTGAATCAGTCCAGCACCCAAAAGATGCTCAATTTTTATTCCCTCAAGAACCCAAAAGAGCTCTTTGAACGATTTGGTTCTGGACAGCTTGTCTCGGTTCATTTTCGAGAATTTGTTGAGGAAGAGTCTGGTGGCTTTTACCGAAATCTCCGCAAGCGGTTTAAGCCCAAGAATACGGCCCTTAAAGCACCAAAGGACCAATCTAGCCGAATCGTCTTTGGGCCAGATCAGGTCATCCTAGAACATCAATTAGCCACATGCTGTCATCCCATTCAAGGCGATGCCATCTTCGGATTTATTGACGGAGATGGGATTAAGGTTCACCAAACCAATTGCCGACATGCCGTAAATCTTCAGGGACGATTCGCGGAGAAAGTCATTGTGGCGAACTGGGCTATTGGCGAACAACCTGGATTTAACGCGTTGTTACGCTTTTCAGGGATGGACCGCCCAGGCCTGATTCTGCAAGTCACCTCTTTGGTGTCTACTGGCTTGAATATCAACATTCGTTCGCTGCATATTGACAGCGGAGAAGGGATCTTTTCCGGGACTATATCGGTCCATGTGAATGATCGAAGTCAACTGATCGATGTAGCAAATAAACTAAAAGCCGTTAAGGGAATTGACCGGGTGGAGCGAGAGTTCAGCAAGAATAGCTGAAGAAATAACCAGTTAAAGCCTTCAAGGCATTCCAATGTACTTATGTGTCTGAAGGGACAGTCGCCATTGAGGATTGAGTTCGAGGAAGTCAATTATCATGGGTAAAGTCTTATCCCGTCGACTCCATTCAGGCTGCAAATACAAGATGCATTGGTCCGAACATTTTGATGCGTGCTCTTGCGCCCAACGCAAATCATCTTGATTGTAGACAATGACTTTTAATTCATGGGCCACTTCATACCATTCGGGTCGCGGCGCTTTAGTCTTTTTGGGAGAAAGACAAATCCAGTCCCAGGCCCCTGTCAAGGGATAGGCGCCAGAGGTCTCGAGATGCACGCGCTTTTTGGCGGATTTCAACTTCGCTGTTAACGGAGTCATATTCCACATAAGTGGCTCACCTCCAGTAATCACGGTAATTTCATCTTCCTTCCTGAGCATAGCCACCATGGCATCAATTGGAGTTACTGGATGCTTTCCGGCATCCCATGACTCTTTGACGTCGCACCAATGGCACCCCACATCACATCCTCCGATTCGGAAAAAAAAAGACGGTCGCCCAGTATGCGCACCTTCGCCTTGGACGGTGCGAAATGCCTCCATCAACGGGAGGTTTAATGGATCAGCCGCGACCATCTGCAGCGCGCAAAGTGTTCATTAACAATCCTACTCGGGTCATTAAGCCAACTCCACCCGGAACGGGCGAAATCGCCGAAACAATGGGCTCGACTCGATCAAAATCAACGTCACCCACTAATTTTTCACCTACACGGTTGATCCCCACATCAATGACAATGGCACCTGCTTTCACATGCTCGGATTGTATATAGAATGGCTTGCCAATTGCTGCTATTAAAATGTCTGCTTGCTTAGTGATCTCTGCTAAGTTGGGTGTTTTGCTATGCGTCAAGGTGGCCGTCGCGTTGCCAAGTTTGCCGTTTCGGCCTAGAAGTATACTCATAGGTGAGCCTACAATATGGCTTCGCCCTACAATCACCGCATGCTTTCCTTCCGTACTCAAACCATAGTGCTCCATGAGAAGAAGCACCCCGTATGGGGTCGCAGGTAAATAGGTGGGCAAGCCCAGGGCCATGCGTCCCACATTATCCGGATGAAATCCATCGACATCCTTTTCCGGATCAATGGCAAGGAGGATTCGCTTGTCATCCATGCCTTTTGGCAAGGGCAATTGAACGATGTATCCGCTAACACTGGGATTTCCATTGAGCTTTCGAACCTCCTGGAGAACCTCCTCTTCCGAAGCGGATTCCGGGAGGTGAATCAAGGTTGACTCAAAACCTACTTCCTCGCAATCTCGCACCTTTCCTCGCACATAGGCCGAAGAGGCGGGATCATTGCCAATGAGGATTGCCGCCAAATGCGGTCGACTCTTGCCAATGGCTAAACGTTTTTCGACGTCCGTCTTAATCTTTTCCTTCCATGCCGCGGAGGCAATTTTACCGCTAAGTAACTGTGCCATTATTTCGGCATGTTTTTCATCATGTTCATCATATTCTGACGGCCACCTTTGCCCTGCATCATTTTCATCATTTTGCTCATGTCTTCAAATTGCTTGACCAACTTGTTGACGTCCGCCACACTGCGACCGGCACCTTTGGCAATTCGGACACGACGGGCGCCATTGAGAAGACTTGGCTGAGCTCGCTCGGAAGGCGTCATGGATTTGATCATGGCCTCAACATGTTTGAATGCGTCATCCGGAATATCCATGTCCTTCATCGCTTTGCCCACGCCGGGAATCATGCCCATTAGGTCTTTCATAGAACCCATCTTTTTAACCTGCTGAATCTGGTCGAGAAAGTCGTCAAAACCAAAAGAGTTGTTGGCGATCTTCTTGGACATCTTTCGCGCAGACTCTTGATCGAACTGCTCTTGGGCACGCTCAACCAAAGAAATGACGTCCCCCATACCGAGAATTCGGTCGGCCATCCGCTCGGGATAAAAGACATCCAAAGCATCCATTTTTTCGCCGGTACCGATGAACTTAATCGGCACCTCCACGACACTTCGGATCGTCAATGCCGCTCCTCCGCGTGTATCGCCATCTAACTTGGTTAGAATAACCCCGCTATAGCTGAGGGCATCATGAAAGGCCTTGGCGGTATTCACCGCATCCTGACCTGTCATGGAGTCCACCACAAATAGAGTTTCTTGCGGCTGAACGGCCACGTGGATAGCTTTGATTTCGGCCATTAAGGCCTCATCTACCGCAAGTCGGCCCGCGGTGTCAATCAAGAGGTAATTATACCCTTCAACTATCGCTTTTTGCTGTGCCTTCTGAGCAATGACCACAGGGTCTTTCTCTTCCGGCATGGAGAACACTTCAATCTCCACCTGTCCACCCAGGGTTTGGAGCTGATCAATGGCCGCCGGACGATAGACGTCGGCCGCTACGAGTAATACTTTTCGGCCTTTTTTGCGCTTCAGATGAGACCCTAATTTGGCGACAAATGTTGTTTTACCCGAACCCTGTAATCCGGCCATGAGGACGGTTTGTAAGCCAGTCCCTGAGGCAATCTCTACGGCTTGGCCTCCCATAAGGAGTGCCATTTCATCGCGAACAATTTTAACTAAAGCTTGACCTGGCTGAATGGCCTTAATCACATCTTGACCCATCGCTCGGTCCTTGACACGGTCCGTGAAATCCTTGGCAATTTTAAAATTGACGTCGGCGTCCACCAAAGCACGGCGGATTTCTTTGATCGTTTCTGCAATATTGATATCCGTGATTCGACCCCGCCCGCTGAGGCGATGAATCGCTGAATCAATTCGTTCCGTTAAACCTTCAAACATAGTATGACTAATCTAGGCACAAAGTTAACCCATCTTGGGTAGCTTAAGGGGAAGATCTATGGCCAAAACAAAGGCGTCTTCCATGGCCGTCACGGCATAGGTTTCTTGTCCCGAAAGGCCAGCAGCGTCACGCGTTTTCAAGGCTTGCATTTCGAGTTGGATTGCTCCTTCGATTACGAAAAAATACACTCCATTTTCTTCGCGGCGGCAGGGATAATCACGGCGTTCACCGGCGGGAATCCGAGTCAAGTTAAACCAAGCTTGTTGGTGAATCTCTAGACCACTACCCTGCCCCATTGGGTTAACTACCGCATGCCATTCACGCTTCACGCTTTCGACGTCGTAATATTTTTGTGCGTACTGAGGACTCACATTTCGCTCTTCGGGAAAGATCCATATCTGCAAAAGGGTACAAGGCTCATCTGCATTGGCATTGTATTCAGAGTGGGATACACCGGTGCCGGCCGACATCGCTTGAACCTCACCTGCATGCAAAATCTCTTTGTTCCCCATGGAGTCCTGGTGCTCTAATGCCCCACTCAGAGGAATGGTGACAATTTCCATATTGTCATGCGGATGCTTTCCAAAACCAGTGCCCCCGGCGATCCAATCATCATTCAAAACACGCAACACGCCAAAATGAACGCGTTCCGGGTTGTGATAGGAGGCGAAGGAGAAAGTATGATGGCTATTAAGCCAGCCGTGATTGGCGTGGCCGCGGCTTGTCGCAGGGTGGAGAATCATGGGCTAAATTTTAAAGGAATACACAGCGCAATTCTGAATTGTGTTCAAAGGTAATCGGATCAAAACACAAACACCGGCAGAGAAGCCGGTGCTGCTATAAATTTCAAGTATGAATCTGCTTAGTTTTCAACTTTCTTGATGATGATTACTTTCACGCGCTTCTCCCCGTTCTCTCCGTCTTCTTCGCTTATTTGGACATCTTCCAAATCCAGTCCAAAGAGGTCTTCAGTCTTGACTTTTAGTTCTGCGGATCCATTGGGCATCGCTGGAATCATAGCACCCTGAGGTCGGAGATTTCTCGTTGGGGCGGAGGGAATGAGGAAGCCGCTGGCTTTTTTCTTCTTGCCGTCTCGGCGGTACCTGATTTCGATAGGGTCACCTGTAAACTTGGCTGCCATTTCGGCCATCATGCTTTCCTCGCTAAAAACGGTCTGGCCGTCTACTGCCACAATGATGTCTCCTGTTTTCAAACCCAGGGCAGCAGCGGTTGAGCTTTGAATGACCTCCACCACGAACGCGCCTTGGATGTCCTCGCGCTTTTCCAGTTTCACACCAAGGATTCCTTTATCCGAAACCTTGAAGAAGGTATTTCCAACACCAGAAATGACTTCGTTCCAAAGCAAGTCAGAACCCATGCCATCCCCCTTGAACATGAATGCATGAGGCTCGCCAGAGAAGGCACCTTCGGGGAGGTCTAGGCCGTCCAGGTGAATCATGACGTCTTCTAAGTTTTCACCCTCAGCGAGCTTGGTCCGTTTCATCACCCGAACGATCACCTTAGTAGAGTCGCCCGAAACGATAGTATCGACGGACATTTCCGTTCTCTCGCTCATCGGGTGCATGCGGTGCATTGACGCCTCGCCGTGCTGCACTTGGCCACGTTGAATGCGGTAGCCAGTGGAGACTCGGGGCTCGTTAGCGCCCTTTTTGCATGCACCGCAGCATGGAGCGCCTGCTTGGCCTTCGCCCTGAGCACAGCGCTCTTTTTTGGTAACGGGTTCCGCACAGTAGGATTTGGCTCCTTCTGCGGGCTTTTCCGCAAAGGCTTCCTTCTGGTCAGGTGTTTTTTCAGCGCAGGCCGTTTGTTCCGTCTTTTTATCACTACAACAGGCCTTGGGCGTTTCTTGAGCTAGCGCTCCCATGCTCAGACCGAGTCCAACGATGAGGCCAAGAACATATGTTTTCATTATGGTCAGTTTACTAAAGGTTTCCAAGCAAAGATACCTTGCCTTCCACCATTAGCACCGCACACCTGTTCGCGCTGTATCTTTCGACTATGCGCACAATTCTTCGAAATATGGCGGTTTGGGTAGCCGCACTAGGCTACTTCGTGGATATATATGATTTGTTATTATTCAGCATCATCCGAGTGCCTAGCTTGGAGTCTCTGGGTGCTATGAATGTCTTCGAATCCGGATTGCTCATTATCAATATGCAGATGCTCGGTTTGTTGCTGGGCGGAATTCTCTGGGGGGTATTGGGCGATAAACTCGGTCGTACCCGGGTTCTTTTCCTGTCTATTCTCATATATTCTATAGCCAACATCGCCAATGGCTTTGTACAAAACCTCGATCAATACACATGGATCCGTTTCATTGCGGGTATTGGGCTCGCCGGGGAGCTCGGAGCTGGAATCACCCTAGTGGCAGAGTTACTGCCTAAGGATAAACGCGGCTTAGGCACTTCTTTGGTCGCTGGGATAGGGCTAACTGGAGCCGTTGCAGCCTTCTTTATCGCTCAGAATTTTGAATGGCGCACGTGCTACTTTATAGGTGGCGGGATGGGCTTCCTTCTCTTGTTCTTAAGATTGGGTGTCTTTGAATCAAACCTTTTTGAGCAAACCGTTAAAAAAACACATGTGGCTCGAGGGAATTTCCTTGCTCTGTTTGCCAACCGTGAACGCGCACTTCGTTATCTGCGTTGCATTCTCATTGGGCTTCCCACGTGGTTTGTTATTGGTATTTTGGTCAGTTTTTCCAAAGAATTTGGAAGCTATCTCGGCATTCAAGAACCGATTGATCCAGGCCGAGGAATTCTCTATTCTTATGCAGCCATTGCGGTAGGCGATGTGTTGATTGGACTCTTATCTCAAAAGCTTCAAAGCCGTAAAAAGGCACTTCACGTTTTTTACGGGATTACCGTGTTGGGAATGATTTTGTTCTTCAATTCGAGTTCCGCCGAAATGCTATACTTCGCCTGTGGCGTCCTCGGTTTTGGCACTGGCTTTTGGGCCATTTTTGTCACCATTGGCGCAGAGAACTTCGGAACGAACCTTCGCGCCACGGCCGCAACAACGATTCCCAATATGGTTCGTGGATCATTGAACGGAATTTCGGCATTATTTCTCTTTTTGGTGGCCCAGACGAGTTATATATCGGCAGGAATTTGGACCGCCGTCATTGTGATGGCCATCACCTACTGGGCGGTCTCTGGATTAAAGGAAACCTTTGGAAAGGACTTGGACTACCTCGAAGAAGACTGAATAGGATGAAGGCCGGCGATACTTGGGGCGGAAAGAAGTAGTTTTGAGCCATGCCTGTAGTCATACGTTCCAGCCCTCTTCGTATCCACTTGGACCGGAATAGGTTTTTGGACTTCCCGGAATTGGAAGTGCATGCAGGTGAAATGCTCTTAATCCAAGGAACTTCGGGTGCCGGAAAGTCGACCTGGATGCATGCCCTTGCTGGAATGATACCCTTATCCTCGGGCCAAATTGAAATCCCTGGGCATGGAACTCTTCGAGCGGGCCAATCGGTCCCTAAATCATGGCGACGACATGCCGTTTCCGTGCTGCCTCAGCGCGCATTTTTTTGGAATAGCCTGAGCCTAGGGGAAAATTTATCCTTGGCCGCGTGGGCGAAAGGCTTGGATAGTGCCGATGTGGACTTGGATCGTCTCGGGCTTTCAGAGCAGGCCGCGCAGTCCGCCCACAGTCTTAGCATGGGCGAGCAACAACGGGTCTCCGCTTTGCGGGCTTTTTTATCCTCCAGTCCTGTCCTCCTTGCAGATGAACCCACGGCTTCCTTGGATGACGCCAACGCCACCAACATGATGAAACTTCTACGCGCCCAGCAAGCCAAGCAGGACTGCGGTATTATCTTGGCGAGCCATGACCAGAGGGTCCTGCCTTATGCAGACCGACTCATTTTGCTACCATGAAGGCCCTGCACTTTGCCTTTAAAACCCTCTGGAGTCGCAAACTCAGTAGCCTATTTATTGCCCTAATCTGGGCCATGGGACTGCTCGGACTTGCTGCCACCCAGCGCGTAGAGCGCAGCATGAAAGCCCAATTAGTCCGTACGCTCGAGGGGAGTGATTTCTTACTCTGTGCGAAGGGCTCACCCACCCAAGCCATTCTCGCCAATATTTTTCACATCGATCAAGCGACGGGCAATATACCGTTAGAAGAATCGGAGAAATACTTGACCCATCCAGACCTCCTAAATATTCGCCGACTTGCCTATGGTGATACGTATCAAGGTAGCCGAATCCTCGGCTGTGATTCAGCCACTTGGATGCATATAGCAGCTCCCAAACTAGAGGGCCGATGGCCCGAGCAGGTCATGGAGGTGGTCGTTGGCTCCCATGTAGCCAAGCTTCATGGATTACACTTAGGGGATGAATTTCACGGAAGCCACGGGGCCGTCGATGACTTGGGGTATCATGAAGAGCACCACTATCACATCGTTGGAATCCTCCAAAGTCCGGAAGTTCATTGGAATGACCTCGTATTAACCTCTCTCGAGAGTATCTGGGCGGTCCACGAGGGAGAGCCACACAATTACACGGCGGTCCTCGCACGTATTGATCAAGCAATGACCCGTTTGATGCTCCCCGGGCAAATACAGCGAAGCAGCACCATGATGGCCGTCTCCCCTGCGATGGAAGCCAATCGAATGGTCGGCTGGATGAATCAAGGCGGGCAAGTGATTGAGGCTATGGCCTGGTTGCTCACAGTTATTGCCTTCCTATCCATGGTTTTACTCCTTCAGAGTCACATCCGTGAACGTTTGCCCGAATATGCCTTGTTGCGAGCCATGGGAGGGACCTGGGGCCAAATTGCATGCGTCGTCTTGGGCCAAAACCTCCTGCTCGCGCTGCTCGCGGTGGGCTTGACGTATCTCGGTCTTGCTGTAGCTTTTTGGACACAAGGGGGCTGGCTGCCCGTTGGCGCCATCTTGCTTGCTTCGGATTGGTGGATGCTCCAATTTGATCTCTCTTGGTGGGCCTTAACGCTTTTTTTGGCACTTTTTGCTGGAATAGGGCCTTGGATTTGGCTACAAAAAATACCTTTGCACCGTGCGTTGGTCGATCATTAAACTCTTGACCCTTTTTGGGTTCCTCTTTACGGTATCGGCATTTTCGATTTATAGTCCGCCTAAAGTAACCTGGCGGCAGTTAGCTACCGTATCATTCACAGAATATTACGACAGTCAAAAAGGTATCTGGTCTTTAGAGGCAGGATACCCCGAGGGGATTGATGCCCTGCGTGGCAAAGAGATTTATATTACCGGCTATGTTCTACCGGTGGACAACAAAGGCGACATCTATGCCTTGAGCGCCTACCCATTTAGTTCTTGCTTCTTTTGCGGAGGCGCAGGACCTGAATCCGTCATGGGACTTGAATTTGAATCCCCCCCGGGACGCCTAGCCACCGATGCAGTGAAGACCTATATTGGAAAACTAGTTCTGGTCAAAAAGCCTGTGAACGGCTTTTATTTCACTTTGATTAACGTTAGACCTTACACGCCATGAAGATGCTTCTCCCCCATGTGCTGATTATGGATCCGCGATCTCCCCATCACGGACAAACTGTCGACATTCTCCTTGATGATGAGGCGATCGCAGCTATTGGTCCTGACCTAGATGGACAAGGGGCGGAGATCATTGAAGGCGCACGAGGACGATTGGTAAGTCCCGGCTGGGTGGATGGGCGTGCCCGTTGCGGAGAGCCCGGTCGCGAAGAGAGAGAAAGCTATCTAAGCCTAGCAAAAGCGGCGGCTCACGGTGGCTTTACCCACATTGCCGTCATGCCTTCTACGGCCCCAGCACGTGATAGTCGGCCCCACATAGAATCTTTGCAGCAAAGCACATCCGGATATCCCGTAGAATTCTTGGGTATCGGATCCGTTTCCAAAAAACTCCAAGGCGAGCAATTATCCGAGATAATGGATATGCTTGAGGGGGGAGCCGTTGCCTTCAGCGATGACCTTAATTCCATCCGTCACCCTCATTTGCTTCAACTCGCTTTGCAGTATTCGGCTGACCTACCTACACATATTCAAAGTTTTGCTTTTGAAAAAGACCTTTGCCCCACCGGGCAAGCCCACGAGGGTGCGGTCGCCCTTTCGCAAGGGCTCTCTCCCATTCCTTCCTTGGCAGAGAGTTTGCGAATCCAGCGCGATCTAATGATCCAGGCTTATGCTGGCGGGCATCTACACATTGCCGGTCTCAGCACGACCGAAGGGGTCGAAGCGGTTCGAGCAGCTAAAGCCCGAGGACAGCAGATCACTGCGGATGTAGCCATTGCTAATCTAGTTGGCAGCGAAAGGGATATTATAGGCTTTGACTCTACCTATAAACTCCTTCCACCTTTGCGCAGCACCGAGGACCGAGAGGCCCTTTGGGAGGGTTTTTTGGACGGCACCATTGACATGGTTGTTAGCGATCATCAGCCCATGGACAGTGAGGCAAAAAACTGTGAATGGGGTCTGGCCGAATTTGGAGCAGCAACCATCGAACAGGCCTTTGGCTGGTACCGGCAGGTAAATCCGAGCCACAAGGCATTAGAGCGTTGGGTGGAAGCCGTAGCGCACCACGCACGCACGCTCTACAACCTAGGTGAATGTGAGATCAAAGTTGGAATGCCTGCGGACCTCACCTTATTCGCTCTTGATGGCAGTTCCGAAGGTCAATTTACAAAAGGGGTCAATGTCCCTCAGTGGCTTCAGAATGGACGCGCCGTAGGTACGATTTTTGGCAGTCAGATCACTGGATTGTGAGACGAAGCTGATCATATGCCAAATGCATATGAGAAGGCAAGCTGTTCTCCACCTCAGCGTGGTCACCCATTTGATGACTAATGTGGGTAAAATAAACCTCCGGAACAGCACACTCTTGGGCAAAGGCCTTTGCCTCATCTAGGGAAAAATGACTCACGTGACTGGTTTTTCGCAAAGCATTCAGGACTAAAACTTTTGCGCCTCGAATCAAGGCTACTTGATCCTCTGCCATGGCGGACACATCGGTTAAATACACGAGGTCTGCGATTCGAAATCCCATGACAGGCCATGTCCCATGCTGCCCCAATATAGGAATCCACTCTACGCCTGCGACCTTAAATGATTGGTTTGGATATATGGTTTCCAGCCTAAGACCGGGGGCTCCTGGGTATTTATCCGCCCCAAAGGCGTAGGAAAATTGTTGCTTTAATCGATTGGCAACGCGATCGGTGCAAAATATAGGCATATCCACCTTTTGCTGATAATTCAGTGGCCTAACCTCATCTAAGCCCGCCACATGATCCATGTGCTCATGGGTTAAAACAATGGCGTCCAAGGTTCTTTGGGAGCAGCGAAGCATTTGTTGGCGAAAATCCGGGCCGCAATCTATGACTACCGACGTTTTACTGCAGCGAATCAGCACCGAGCTTCGCAAGCGATGATTGTGCAAATCGGAGGAGGTACAAACGGGACAATCGCAGCCGATCAAGGGCACCCCGCCGGAGGTTCCCGTGCCCAAAAACTCAAGTTCTATTGGAGTCATCCTACGAATTTAACCATACCTTTGGTAAATGGGAGACATGGTACTGTCTGCAGCGCAAAAAGCGTTGCGTGTTAACCTGAATTCGGACATCTACGGATCCTTCGCCGAAATCGGCGCAGGCCAAGAAACCGTTCGTCACTTTTTCCGTGCAGGGGGCGCTTCGGGCACGATTGCCAAAGCGATGTCAGCCTATGACAAAGACTTTTCGGATGCGATTTACGGGATTGAAGCAGATGGCCGATATGTAACCGAAAGCCGCGTTCGAAAAATGCTAGGTCATGAATACCAGCTTTTGGAAGATCGACTCGCTCGCGACAAGCATCCGACTAAGACCTACTTTGCCTTCGCCAATACCGTGGCCACCATCAACTTCGCAAAGACCTTTAAGGGACATGGTTGGCTTGGAATCCGTTTTCAAACCAAACCCAATCAGGCTGCCAATGAGGTGATTATTCACCTTCGCTTACTCGAAAACGACCCTAAACACCAACAAGAAACGGTTGGAAACCTAGGTGTTAATCTCATTTATGGAGTGCACTTCATGCATGAAGACCCCAAGGCTCTGCTTCTCAGTTTATATGATGGCATGGACCAATCTGCGCTTGAGATTGACCTGGTTAATTTTTCCGGCCCTGATTTCGAACATGTGGACAACCGATTGATGTCCTTGCAGTTGATCAAAAATGGCTTCACGGATGCAGTCATTTTTGGCCCCGAGGGCAAAAACCTGCTTCCCGCGGAAATGCTCTACAAAAAGAATATTCTTGCCATGCGCGGCTCCTTCCGCCCGGTCACTAAGGTGAACATGGATATGGTCAAGAAAGGCTATCAAAAATTCATCGAATCTAAGCGCGTCGACAAAGAGAAAATGGTCGTGCTCTTTGAAATAACGCTCAACAATCTACTTACCGATGGGGATTTGGACGAGCAGGACTTTTTGGATCGTGCAGAAATCCTATGTTCCATTGGTCAAACCGTACTGATTTCCAATTACCAGGAATATTATAAACTCGTAGACTACTTCTCAGGTTATACCAAAAAACGCATGGGATTGATCATGGGCATCCCCAGCCTTCAAGAAATTTTCGAAGAAAAGTACTACCGTGATTTGAATGGAGGCATTCTTGAAGCCTTTGGTAAGATTTTCTCCAAAGATCTTGTTATCTACGCTTATCCATTCCGCAAGAACGATGAGTCCGGGGTCGCCGCCATCAAAGATGTCGAAATGCATCCTCGCTTCCGTCCGGTATTTGATTACTTATTCTACAACCGCAGAATGCGGGATATTGAAGATTTTGATCCGAGCATTCTGAATGTCTGGAGCCGTGAGATTCTGCGTAAAATTCGCGCGGGGGAAGACGGTTGGGAAGAAGGCTTGCCTACCTATGTTGACACTATCATTAAGGAAAAAGGCTTATTTGGTTACGCTCAAGAACTTACGGAAGCCAAACCCTCCTTGTAACGCTGAAGAGCGCGTTCTCTTGCCCATTTGTGCTCTACGATGGGTGGAACGTAGCTGCCTGTTCCATATTCGGGAACCCATTTTTTGACGTACTTCAGTTGCTTGTCGAATTTATCCAACTGGCTCTCCGGATTAAAAATTCGGAAATAAGGAGCTGCATCGCAGCCAGAACCACTCGCCCACTGCCAGCCGCCTACATTAGAGGCTAAATCAAAGTCAAGTAGTTTAGACGCAAAATACGCCTCACCCCAGCGCCAGTCGAGTAATAGATGCTTGGTCAGAAAGCTCGCTACCACCATCCGGACACGATTGTGCATAAAACCAGTGGTATTGAGTTCGCGCATACCGGCGTCTACCATCGGATAGCCTGTTTGACCGGTACACCAGGATTGAAAGTGTAATTCATTGATTTCCCAATGAATTTTGTCATACGCCGGTCGGATAGCCTTATTCGGACATTCCGGGAAATATTTAAGAATCATTTGGTAGAAATCTCTCCAAATCAGCTCATTTAAGAAGGTTTCGTGCTCTGACTTTGCGGCTCTCGCCAGCGCACGGATGGAAATGGTTCCAAATCGCAAATGAACCCCAAGCTTTGAGGTTCCACCGTCCTGGCCTGGAAAATTCCTTTTTTGAGCGTATTGACGGATGGTTTCCAGTGGAATGTGACGGTCAGGAGCGATCAATGGGCTAGGCTCAAAACCCAGGTCCTTTAGGCTTGGCCAACGATACGGCGAAGGCACACTATTCCATCCTTTTTCTGGTGTTGAATAGCTGTCGAGCTGCGTGAGTTCAAATAGGCTTTTCCATTTTCTCGAATAAGGCGTAAATACCAAGTACGGGGTGGCATCATCTTTAAGCACTTCATGCGGCTCCATCAGAACATGGTCTTTGGACCAAACACTCCGTTTTCCGGCATTCTGATAGAGTGCGTGAACGGCTGTATCTCGCTTTCCAGCATAGGGCTCGTAGTCCCGATTGGCATACAATGCGGAGATCATTGGATCATTTGCCCATTTCTCGTGCCAAGCGAGCGGATCGCCATGAACGACCCATAAGCCAGAGCCACCCTGACCCTTGATTTCCTGGTCAAGCCTTTCTAGCTCCTTATATATAAAGGTGACGCGAGCATCCGTATGATCTTCTAATCGCTCAAGGATGGCACGATCAAAAATGAATACCCCTTGAACAGGCGAACCATCTGACATAGCGCGACTTAGTGAAGCGTTGTCTTCGAGTCGCAAGTCCCTTCGAAACCAATGGAGTACCATTGCTTAGCCTTTGATCACTGTAAAAAACTCGGCGCGCGTATTTTGTTCTTTGAATATCCCGCTAAAATGGCTAGTTACGGTAGACGAGGCACAGTCTTCTACTCCCCTCGTTTTTACACACAGGTGTTCCGCATCGATGTAAACCGCGACATCCTCTGTTTGCAGGGCACGCTTCAGTTCCGCCGCAATTTGTTCCGTGAGACGCTCTTGTACTTGTGGGCGTTTGGCATAGTATTTCACAATACGATTCAGCTTGGATAGACCTACAACCTTATTCTTGGCGAAGTAGGCCACATGGCAATGGCCCAAAATTGGAACGAAATGGTGCTCGCAGGTGCTATGCAACGTGATGTTCCGTTCAACCAGCATTTCGCCATAAGCATACGTATTATCGAAAAGGGTGATTTCCGGCTTATTCAATGGATTCAGACCTTGGAATGTCTCATGAACATACATCTTAGCTACCCTTTCAGGGGTCCCTGATAAGGAGTCGTCCTTTAGATCCAAGCCCATGATTTCCATGATTTCTGCGAATTTTTCCGCAATAAGGACCACCTTTTCTTCGTCTGACAAAGCCATGGAACTCACTGGTATGGCGGCACCTGCCTCTGGAAGAGGCATGGACAGAACATTTGATATGCCATTACTTTTAATCGTTGAATTCGACATAGTTACGTGGTGTTTCGTAAAGAGTTACTTTAATTTTAATATCTGACGAAATATGCGATCTAAGCCAGCCATGAATACACATAGAGATGTTCTCAGCCGTCGGATTGGTGTTCGCAAACTCCGGCACTTCAACACTAAGATTTTTGTGATCCAATCTAGAGGTTACTTCTGCTTTGATCAAATCAGCTAGAACCTTCATATCATACACATAGCCTGACACAGGATCAATTGGACCGGTTAGAGAAACGATCAGCTCATAATTGTGCCCGTGGAAGTTTGGGTTATTGCAGGCACCGAAGAAGCGCTTATTTTCCTCTTCAGACCATGAAGGAACGTGCAAGCGATGTGCCGCGTTAAAATGTGCGTGTCGACTTACTGTGGCATTCATTGGTTCGGAAGGTGTTTGACGTATTCATTCAAGATAATCTTGAACCATGCGGTATAATTTTCAGGCCGCCCATGCACATCAGCCAAAAGGGTAGCCATTGGTAGCCATTGGACAGAGGAGACTTCTTCAGGATTTAAAACACAGTCACCATTGAAATGTCCAATAAGCACATGATCCAACTCATGTTCAATAAGTCCATTATCAAATTCAGCGCGGTAGGTAAAATGGAAGGAGGGTCTTAGATCGACAATCGCATCGGGCTGAATTCCCAACTCCTCATGCAATCGTCGCTCAGCAGCTGCCAGGACGTTCTCACCTTCTCTCGGGTGGCTACAGCAGGTGTTCGTCCAAAGCAAGGGACTGTGATACTTCCCTTCAGCCCGCTGCTGAAGAAGCGTCTCGCCACGGTCATTAAATAAAAAGACAGAGAAGGCTCGATGTAAGGCCCCTTTTCTGTGGGCTTCCATTTTCTCCATCCGCCCCAGAGCTTCATCAGTTTCTGAAACGAGGATAACATATTCATTCATATCACAGTAGGTTCAGTGCATGTCGGACGTAGCAGCTCACAAACAATCGGTATTTCTTAGGATTGTTAATTCGAATACGTGAATTAAAAATGCGCGCAGATGGGGTGCGCATAATTTTTTGAAACAATGAATAATAGTACATATAGGCGATATAAACGCCAAATCGCGCACCTTTCGGCAAGCGCAATATCCCTTCATAGCCCATTCGAAAGTCTAAGGCAATGTCCTCTTCAATTGCGCGCTTTGAATCATCATCAAAAGCGCTCAGATCTACATTTGGAAAGTAGGAACGTCCCAAGGTGTTAAAGTCTGCGCTCACATCCCGAAGGAAGTTGATTTTTTGAAAAGCCGAACCTAATTTCATGGCGAATGGCGTGAGCTCTTCGTATTGCTTCTGATCGCCGCGAACAAAAATCTTAAGACACATGAGTCCAACGACTTCAGCACTACCCAGAATATACTTTTCATATTCCTCCTGGGTATAGTTCCGATCTTCCAAGTCCATTTCCATGGAAGCCAAAAAAGTGTCAATTAGAGAACGATCAATTTTAAACTCATTGACCACCCGTTGAAAGCTATGCAATACAGGATTAGTGCTTACTCCCTCATCCAAAGCTAGATGGGTATCATTCCAAAAGCGCTTTAGCAAGGCCGCCTGATCATGTCCATGAAAAGTGTCTACTATTTCATCCGCTACCCGAACGAATCCATAGATCGCATAAATGGGGTTTCTCAAAGCCCGATTTAGTCCCAAAATGCCCAGAGAAAACGAGGTGCTATAGGCACGTGTGATCAACTTGTTGATCCGAATAGAACTTTGATGATATAGCTCAATCATGACCTTAACGGGTGTTCTTTCTGTATTTCTAAGGCCACCACCTCCCCACTAATAATGCAGGGAGGAACGCCAGGCCCTGGGACCGTCAGTTGTCCTACATAGTAGAGGTTTGATACTTTTCCTTTTATACTTGGCTTCAAAATAGCCGTTTGATCCAACGTATTTGCCAAACCGTAGGCGTTACCCTGGTGGGCATGGTAATCTTTCACAAAATCACGATAAGCGTAGCTGCGTTTAATCACTTGGTGCTCACGGATGTCATACCCCACATGCTCTTTAATTCGCTCAGCGACCAACTCATAATAGTGAGCTAAGATTTCATCTGTATCTTCCAAACCAGGGGCCGTCGGGATTAAGATGAATAGGGCCTCTCCTCCTTCAGGTGCTGCTTTTGCATCGGTCTTTGATGCCGCCGACATGTAAAATAGAGGCTTCTCAGGCCAGCGAGCATCTGTATAAATCGCATCGGCATGCGCGTCGAACGGTGCATCAAAAAACAAACTATGGTGCTCAATTCCAGGAATTGGCGCGTCTAAACCAACATAGTACAGCATGGATGAGGGCGCCATTTTACGTTTTGCCCAATACTTTGGACTGTATTTTCGATAGGCCGGCGCCAAAAGATGCTGGTCAACATGAGCGTAATCCGCACTAGCTACGACGAGATCACAGGATATACGGTCTTCCCCACAAAGCACATGGGAGATTGCACCATGATTGTATTCGAAGCCACTGACCTCCTTAGAGAACTCAAAGCGCACCCCTTGTTCCTTCGCCAAGCTGTAGAAAGCCTCTACGACCGCATACATTCCGCCCTGAGGATACCACGTACCCAAAGCCATATCCGCGTAATTCATAAGTGAATATAGCGCCGGTGTATTGCTCGGTGTCGCACCAAGAAATAATACCGGAAACTCCAATAGTTGTTGAAGCTGGGGGTTCTTTACCACCTTCTTGATGGAAGACCGAATGTTGCTGAGCAAGTCAAGTTGCAGTAGCCCCTTGAGAACTCGAGAGTCAGCGAATTCAAATAAGGAACGAGATGGCTTACGTACCAAATCGTTGATACCCACATCATACTTGTATGCGGCATCTTTCAAAAAAGCACGTAAGCGGAGCGCTGAACCTGGCTCAACGCGTTCAAAAAGAGCTTCCATTTCATCCATGGAGGCCGGAATGGCCATTGGACCATCCTCGTAAAAAATACTATAAGAAGGATCTAAACGATCGAGCGTATAATAATCGCTCGTTTTTTTTCCAAAATGAGAGAAAAACGTTTCAAATACATCGGGCATCCAATACCAAGATGGACCCATATCGAACGTAAAGCCCTCAGATTTCCATTGACGCCCACGCCCGCCAGGACCGTCATGCTTTTCAAGCACAGTCACTTCATACCCTTTTTGAGCGAGATACGAAGCTGTACTTAGCCCGGAAAATCCGGCACCGATAATGACTGCGTGCATGTAAGTATGGGTGAGGTATTGTGGGTGAGCGACTTATCTGAAGTCTTTGAGTTTCTCCATCATTTTCTTCCTAGCAAGAAAGATACGGCTTTTGACGGTGCCCAATGGAATGTCCATTTTCTGTGCGATTTCTTCATACTTATAGCCATTGAAATACATCATGAAGGCATCCAAATAAGATTTTTCAACGGATTCAATATTCTCAAGAATCGTCGAAAGTTCTGCAGGGCTGTCAGCCTCTGTAGAACGATCGGATGCCATAGAGCCCAAGATGAACTGATTTTCAGTTTCGTCCGTGTAGGTGTTTTGATTTCGCTTTTTGCGATAATTATTGATGAAGGTATTTTTAAGAATGGTGTACAACCAACCTTTTAGATTGGTCCCTTCCTGAAAGCGACTTTGATTCTTAATGGCTTTGTAGAACGTTTCTTGAATTAAATCTTCTGCATCCTCTGAATGATGGGTCAATTTTAATGCAAGTGTTCTTAAAAAAGCGGTGTGCTGGTAAATCTCATATCCAAATGCATCTGAAGCGGTCATGGCTATTTTGTTTAACGATTACTCCTCAAAGTTAAACAGGAAAATCCATTAAAAAGAGGTTCTGTTAAACTTTTTTAAAAATTTCTTAAACAGAATGCGTATGTTTTTGACAACTAAGCCTTTATGGCTTCCTCGTGAAGGGCCTGACACATACTTTTTAAGTCTGAGAAGATAATTGCCTGAGCTTGATGACCTTTTCCATCCCAGTTTTGGCTGCCTATTCCAGATAGCCAAAAAGGTGTTCCATCAAGCATTTCTTCCAAGCGATTCCAATAATCTTGCCGACTATCCTTGTCAGGAGTCGTCGTCCAGATAGAAATAACCTTCTTCCATCTATCACGATCATTCAATAGCGGCTCGAGGTAATCAAGAGGTACACTTTGACCTAAATACACCACTGGCTGCCCTTGAGCTTTAAGAATGTAGTGCACGTATAAAAGAGCTAATTCATGCATTTCTTGATCCGCCAAGAAGACTAAGTAGCCTGGATTCTGAGCGGACGCCATATGAGCCGGTAGCTTGTCTAGGGCTGTATAGAGTTTTTGCTTTATCAAGTTGCTCGCGAAATGCTCATGAGCTACCCCGATCGCATCGGTTTGCCACAAGACTCCGACTTGATGAATGAACCCACCAACAATCTTCGTAAAGGTTTCATGTTCCCCCATATCATGGATGCATGCGTCCATGATAGCAGTAAAAGTGGGCTCATCTAAATCAATTGTTGCCTGCAGCAGGCGGGCTATTTGAGAAGGGTAGTGCCCGTCATTCATTGCCAAATTTAAGACCTGATTATTCAAGTCAGACTTACTCAAATCTGCTACTTTGCTAATTCTCCACCCTTTTTGAATGAGAACCGCTATGTTTAATAATGTCTTTAAATCTTCATCCGAGTAAAAGCGAATATTCGTCTCGGTGCGCTGAGGCATGACAATGCCATATCGCTGTTCCCAAATTCGCAACGTATGCGCTTTGATTCCGGTTAGATATTCTAAGTCTTTTATACTATAGCTGGAGCCCATGTCACAATCAACGCAGGTTTTACCAATTGGTTCACCGAACCAAAGCCTACATTTGCAAGCGAAAATACCTATTGTGAAAATTCAAGACGAAATAGCTCGCCGACGCACATTTGGCATTGTCTCTCACCCCGATGCGGGCAAGACCACGCTGACTGAAAAATTGCTCCTCTTTGGGGGCGCAATTCAGGAAGCTGGCGCGGTGAAGAACAATAAAATCAAGAAAACGGCTACCTCCGACTTTATGGAGATCGAAAAGCAACGGGGAATCTCCGTGGCGACTTCTGTGATGGCCTTTGAATATAAGAATCGGCACATTAACATTTTGGACACCCCAGGCCACCAAGATTTTGCCGAAGATACGTTCCGCACCTTGACAGCGGTGGATTCTGCCATCGTGGTGGTTGATGTAGCCAAAGGCGTTGAGACTCAAACGGAAAAATTGGTTCAGGTATGCCGAATGCGAGCTACGCCCATCATGGTCTTTGTCAATAAGTTAGACCGAGAAGGACGTGACGGATTTGACTTACTTGACGAGATTGAAGGGAAACTAGGCCTTCGACTTTGCCCGCTCTCATGGCCCGTGGGCATGGGAGCCCGATTCCAAGGGGTTTATAATATTTGGGACCAGTCCCTTCTACTCTATGAAGATCAGTCCAAACAAAAAATAGGTCGATCCATCGGATTTAAAGACTTGAATGATCCGGAGTTAAACCGACGAATTGGAGACGAGGCCGCCGCAACTTTGCGCGAAGAAATTGAGTTAATCCAAGGGGTTTATCCAGAATTTGATCAAGCAGCGTATTTGAGTGGAGAAATTTGTCCGGTGTTCTTTGGCTCGGCATTGAACAACTTTGGAGTCAAGGAGCTCTTGGACTGCTTTGTTGAAATCGCCCCTAGTCCCCAGCCCAAAATGGCAGAGGAACGTGAGGTGCTTCCGTCAGATACCCAGTTTTCGGGCTTTGTGTTCAAAATTCACGCGAACATTGACCCCAATCACCGCAGCCGAATTGCCTTTGTGAAAATCGTTTCTGGGCTATTCGAGCGGAATACCAACTACAGGCATGTTCGCGAGGGTAAAAATCTAAAATTCAGTTCGCCTTTGACCTTTATGGCGAGTAAGAAAGAAGTGGTAGACTATGCCTTTCCAGGAGACATCGTGGGCTTGCCTGATACGGGGATTTTCCGCATTGGCGATAGCTTAACGAGTGGCGAATCCCTCCATTTCACAGGAATCCCTTCCTTTTCACCCGAGCACTTTCGATTCATTAACAATGCGGACCCACTCAAATCCAAACAACTAGCTAAAGGGGTTGACCAATTGATGGATGAAGGAGTGGCCCAGCTTTTTACTCTAATAAGCAACGGTCGAAAAATTATTGGCACGGTTGGCGCGCTTCAATACGAGGTCATCCAATACCGCTTGGAGCATGAATATGGTGCAAAATGTGCCTATGAACCCTTTCAAGCCTACAAGGCCTTGTGGATACAGTCCAGTGACGTCACCCAACTCGAAGAGTTCAAAAAGTTCAAAGCACGCTACCTAGCCGAGGACAAATATGGTCGTTTGGTCTTTTTGGCGGACTCCGCCTTCAGTTTACAAATGTCTCAGGAGAAATTTGACAAACTGAGTTTCCACGCCAAATCGGAATTCTAAGCGGTGTGATGTCTTTTGCAAAAAAAAGCCCGCAAAAACCGCGGGCTTTATTGTTTGAGTCAATCCATTATTCTTCGGCATCGAGATAGCGATCCAAAACTTCTTGGCTCACTCCCATCATGCTAAATCCGCCATCGTTATATAAGTTCTGCATGGTGACGCGCTTGGTCAAATCGGAGAACATGGCGATACAATAGTTCGCGCAATCCTCAGCTGTCGCATTGCCCAATGGACTCATTTTTTCAGCAAAATTCAAAAAGCCCATGAAGCCCTTCACGCCACTACCTGCGGTGGTCAAGGTCGGAGATTGTGAAATTGTGTTGATTCGAACTTGGCGCTTGAGGCCATAGTGATAGCCAAATGAGCGCGCAATTGACTCCAAATACGCTTTATTCTCTGCCATATCATTGTAATCTGGGAATGACCGCTGGGCAGCCATGTAGCTCAATGCGAGTACTGAACCCCAGTCATTGATACAATCTTTTTGATAGGCTGTCTGTAGGAGTTTGTGAAAGCTCACAGCGGACACATCCCACCCTTTGTGCAGAAAGTCATAATTTAAGTCCGTATAGGGCCGGTTCTTTCGGACATTGACACTCATGCCAATGCTATGAAGAATAAAGTCGATTTTGCCTCCGAAGTGCTCGACTGACTTATCTAGGAGATTATTCAAGTCGTCTAGGCTAGTTGCATCCGCCCCGATGACGGGCGCATTAATTGCTTCGGCTAAGGTGTTTATCTCTCCCATGCGCATCGCCATAGGGGCATTAGTCAAAACGATTTGTGCTCCTTGGGCATGGCATAGTTCAGCCACTTTCCATGCGATAGACTCGCTGTTTAAGGCGCCAAAGATGATGCCTTTTTTCCCTGCTAGTAATTGATTCATGTCTCGTGTTTAAGTGTTGCAAATATCGGTTAAGTCGACAAAAGGCTGCGAGCTTGGGCGCGAGCAGTCTCAGTAATTTCTTCTCCGGCCAGCAGACGTGCCACTTCTTCAATGCGTTCAGCGGGCTGGAGGATCTGAAGGCCTGTGTATGTTTGGCCTGCCTCCGCCCATTTTTGGACACGCCAATGGTGGCTTCCCGCACCGGCTACTTGAGGTAAATGAGTGATAGCGATTAACTGAACATGTTCGGCCATGCGCTTGAAGAGCTCTGCTACGCGCGCCGCGGTGCCACCAGACACCCCCGTGTCAATTTCATCCAAAAGAAGGGTTTGAAGGCCTTTTCCTTGGACAAAGAGGGCCTTGAGGGCTAGCATGAGTCGGTTCCTTTCTCCCCCACTCGCCACCTTATGAACGGGCAGAACCACTGCTCCGGGATTGGCTGAGAAAAAGAGATCATAGCGATGCGCACCATACACCCCAGGCTGTGGCAGTGCCTCTGGGCGGATCTCCATCACTGCTTGTGATAAATTGACTTCGCCTAGCGTTTGATGCAAGGAGGCTAAAACGCTCGGAATCTCCTTCATTCGCGCCTGATGAAGTGATTCTCCAGCCTTTTGCAGAGCGCTGAAACTATCCAACACACTTTGTTCGGCTGCTTCTCGAATAGACGCTGAGGAGGTATGTAAATCCAATTGCGCTTCTAGTTGCTTTGCAAAGTCCAGCAATTGTGGAATGCTTGATACCCTATGTTTTCTTTGCAATTGGTCAATGAAGGCAAGTCTATTCTCAACGAATAATAGTCTTTCAGGATCTAATTCTAGGCGATCTGCCTGCTGTTCTAGATTCCGCAAGGCCTCTTGGGCGAGTTGATCCAACTGACTGGTCAAGGCTTGGCTCTCTTTGAATTGCTCGGACAAGCGCATTAAACGATCCGTCGTTGTTTTCAAAATGGCCAGAGGTTCCATGGCGCCCATGGGTCCCTCCAGACTTTCGCGCGCCTCGGCATACAATGTCTGAATTGCTTCCATATTAGACAGCGTCCTAAGCTCTTCTCGCCATTGGTCTTCTTCTTCGGGTTCTAACATGGCTTGACGTATTTCATCCACAACGAACTGACTGTAGTCTGAATCAAAGCCCTGCCCTGTTTGTAAATCCAATTGCTGAATTTTGGACAGCGCCGATTTCCATGTCGCAAGGCACGAATCGTACATGGTTTTTTCCTTTTCCAATCCAGCCAATCGATCCAAAAATTCAGCTACAAAAGCAGGTTGGGACAGGAATGCATTGTCCCGCTGGCTATGGATATCTATCAGCTGTTCTGATATTTCCTTCAAGGACTCCAATCGCACCGGAGTGTCATTGATAAAAGCTCGGGACTTTCCTGCCGCAGAGATTTCTCTGCGCAGCGTACTGACCTCTGCAAAATCCAAGTCATGCGCTTCTAATCTTGCTCTCCAAGGTTCAGGGGATAATATAAAATCAGCCTCAACAATACATTTTTCCCCATCTAAGGCCAAGGATTGAACATCTGCCCGTCCGCCGAGAGCAAGCTGTAAAGCACCCAACAGGATGGACTTCCCAGCGCCCGTTTCACCTGTTAAGACGGTAAAACCTGGATCTACATGCAGATCAAGCCGCTCAATGAGAGCAAAGTTTTGGATACGAAGGGCGCAGAGCATAGCTACCCGAAAATTACATCAAAGGGCCTTAGCGGCCCATGTTTAAATACTTAGATGCATTCGTCGCATCCATAGTTTGAAGGGCCTTTATGAGCTCATCACTCTGGAACCGCGGACCATCCCCAAAAACTTGCTGAATTTCATCTGATTTGGTGTCAAAAAACCAGCGTAGCAAGAAGATATTTGGCTGCCGGGTGTGAATAGCTTGCATAGCAATCAATGCGGCAGATATCGCCTCTTTGGCTGCCATTTGCTGTTTTGGATCATACATTCGATCCATTCCCTGCCGATGATAGTCATACCACACACTAAGAAATGCCGAATTGGCCGGGTTCATAAGGTCTTCAATCAGCCAAAAACGATTGCGACTGGAGGTAAACCGATCCCAACCTCCACCAGCTCCCGCAGAAGCCGCATTCGCAGCTACAATTTGCGCTTGCGTCAAGTAATTATTTTGCAGCGTGCTAAATGAGGTGGCATCCAAGCCTAGGGCGAGGTAACAATAAAAGGCAGTTACTGCCGTCAAATTATTTCCGTGCCGTCCAGGGCTAAAATCCATTACCTCATTACTACGGTAACTGAAACTCACGTCCCCATCCAAGAAGGTCAGCATGGGCGATTGATAATCCGTCATGTAAACCGGACGAGCAAATTGAATCTGGAGATTCCCTCCCATTTGACCGCTACCTTGATCGTAATCCGAAATGGTGAAGACCATTGAACCGCGAATTTTCTCTTTATCCTCGAAAGAAACCTGACCCCACGCCTGCTGATTGACAAAATTTCGCAGTGCGGTTTCCAGATTTGTAAATACCTGACGATCATTGGTTTGAACCTGCGGCGCTTGCACCTTTACATCCAGTAAAAATTCCTGCGCCTGCATGGGAAGCAAGCTAAAGACAAGGGCAAAAGTGAGTATTCTCATGAGTTCCAGTGAGTTTCAATCCAAGTCATAAGATCCATGGCCAGAATAGATTTATTCTTTATTGGCCAGTTCACTACCTCGGTCTGCGAAACTAACGCGATTCGGTTGCTTTCCGTATGCATTCCCCCTTCTGCATCACCCACTTGATTGAGGACCACCCAATCAGCTCGCTTATCCTGCGCTTTACGTCGGGCCTCATCAATGTTCCAATCTGCTTCGAGGGAAAAGCCTAGAATTCGCTGATGTGCTTCCTTTGATGCACCTAGGCTGCGCAGAATATCTGGATTTTCAACCCATTCGGTCGCGGGCATCCCGTCTGCCTTCTTGCGCTTCCCCGTTCTCACATCCGCAGGACGAAAATCAGCAACGGCCGCCGCACCAATGATGAGATCCACTTCCGCACCTAACTTTATCGCGTGATCATACATCTCTTGTGCGCTGCGAATGGGGTGATAAACCACCCCTGGCAGTTCTAGGGTCTGGACTTTGGACGGGCCATAGACCCATTGGACCTCGGCTCCAAGCTCACTTAAGGCTAAGGCAAATCCATTACCCATTCGCCCAGAGGATCCATTGCTGATAAATCGAACCGAGTCTAATGCTTCTTCCGTTGGGCCAGAAGTAAGGAGCACCTTTTTTCCTGTCCAAAAGGGCTGGGTTCCAAGAATTCTTCGGGCCCGATGGTAGATTGCTTCAGGTTCCGCCATCCGCCCAGCCCCGCTTAACCCAGAGGCCAGACTGCCCTCAGGTGAAGGCATGACGTGCTGACCCCATTTTTGAAGCATGCTTATGTTCCTCTGCGTCGAAGGGTGGGCGAACATATCCAAATCCATGGCCGGCGCCCACAAAATTGGACACTTAGCGCTTAAATAGGTAGCCATAACCAGGTTGTCACACAGTCCTTGGACCCCTTTCGCCAAAGTATTAGCTGTGGCTGGGGCAATAATGAACAAATCAGCCCATTCTGCGTGGGCGACATGGTTGTTCCAAGATGTTTTCCCGGGAAGTCGATCCACTAAATGGTGATGCACTGGCTGAGCACTTAACGCGGCGAGCGTCAATGGACTAACAAATTCTTCCGCGGCTGGGGTCATTAAAATGCGAACTTCCGCTTCTTGTGCCCTCAAAAGGCGGACAAGAAACGGAAGTTTATAGGCGGCAATACCGCCCGTAATCCCAATTAGGACGTGCTTACCCGCGAGGGTGCTCATGCATTTGGGGTCTCCTCGGCGTCTGGATAGCGAGTGTAGATCTTTCCATCTAACCACTCGTGAACTGCCATGGCATGGGGCTTAGGCAAGGCCTCGTATTGCTTGGAGAATTCGATTTGCTCACGGTTTTCAAACACCTCTTCAAGGCTGTCTGTAAACGTCGTAAACTCTTCTAATTTCTCATTGATCTCAGCGCGAATGCCTTCATTGATCTGCTCAGCGCGGCGAGAAATCACGGAAATAGCCTCGTAAATATTGCCAGTTGTTTGATCCAATTCATTGAAGTCTAATGTCTTGGTAGTCTTACTGGCGAGCAAATGATTCTTGTCCATGGTCTATTATTAGGAGGGCAAAATTACGATTCTTTTTGCAAAAATGCTTGAATCTTTGAGTAACACGAATTTGCTTGATTGAGAAACGTTGTTTCGGGATAGGCATCCATAAATTCTAGATACGCCGTCTCCGCTTCCTTAAAGCGCTGGGCCTCCTTATCCTTAACGGAATTCTCCGCCAATTTAAACGCAGATTCTAAACGCAGCATCAGCGCCTCTTCCCGATATGGTGAATCTGGAAACTCTGAAAGCATGACATTGAGTGACGTCACTGCCGAGCTAAACAGTTGGCGGTGATGATACCCTTTAGCGATGTCAAAGGCCTTTTTCTCCAATCGCTCGCGCAGTTCATCAATAAAACCGTTGGCTTCGGGAATGTATGGACTGCCTTCATGGGTGTTGATGAAGAGCTGCATTTCGTCCATAGCTTTGAAGGTATAGGCAGGGTCCAAGCTGCTTACCGGAGCCTCCAAATAGAAGCAGTATGCCGCGCGGTACGACGCCTCTTCCGCAAAATCATTTTTTGGAAACGTTTGAGAAAAGCGCTTAAAGTGGTATCCCGCCAAAATGAAATCTTTTTGACCATACAAGGTTTGTGCATAATACTTGTAGACGTCCTGGGCGCGGGTGGTTCCGCGGTAAGCGGACATCAATTCATCAAACAAAGGATAGGCTTTATTGTACTGTTCTGCATCGTAGTACTCTACCGCCTTGATGAACTTAAATGCAGGGTCCGTGCTTTTGAGAACCTTCTGATATTCGCCACAACTTGCAAGAAGACTAATGGCTGTGGCTATGAGGGCGATTTTTCGCATGAGAGCAAAGGTACGTTGGATTAGGAAGCTCTGAGAACTCAAATACCGGACCGAAGTTCGGAAACATGCTGCGCCATTTTGGCATCTAATTCGGAAGACACTCCCCACAGAGGCAGACGCACATGAGGTCCACAAATTCCCAAATGGGCTAAGGCAGACTTTACTCCTGCTGGATTGCCCTCCGCAAAAAGGTCCTGAGTCAAGGTAAATAAAGCGAAATGTCCTTTCTGTGCTTCGGTCATTCGCGCAGCTCTAGCGTCTCGTACCATTTGGCTAAAAATGGCAGGAAATGCCTGACCGGAGACTGAAATGACTCCGGTGCAGCCACAGGCCAGCATGGGTAGTGTGAGGTTGTCATCTCCGGACAAAACTTGAAAACCTGCTGGAGCACCTTGAATAATAGCCATGATTTGCTCCATTTGACCACTCGCCTCTTTCACGGCGACGACATTTAAACACTCTTCTGCGATGCGCAAGGTGGTCATTGCCGTCACATTGGACGACGTTCGACCTGGCACATTATAGAGGATAATGGGAAGATGGGTTGCCGCAGAAATGGCCTTGTAATGTTGGAAAATACCTTCTTGACTCGGCTTGTTGTAGTAAGGCGAAACAGAGAGGATTCCATCAATGCCCTCGGGCACGTGGTGAAGTGCTTCGCAAACCAAACGCGTATCATTCCCTCCTACCCCGAGAACCACTGGGAGTTTACCGGCATTGAACTCCAAAATGCTCTGGACAACGGTCGCTTTCTCTTCCTTGCTCAGGGTTGCCGATTCCGCGGTAGTCCCTAAAGCGACCAGAAAATCTACACCACCAGCTAAGCAATGCGTAACCAAGGAGCGCAATCCATCGAGATCTAGCTGACCATCAGAGGTGAATGGCGTAACCAAAGCGACGCCCGTGCCTTGAAACGGGTTTTGTCGAACATGTGTCATGCGTTTGGAGCAATTTTGCTCAGCCAGTTGCCGAGCGATTTAACGTACGCGATATAATCTTTGCTTTCAGGAAGCATGCAAAGATCATAAAAGTCCTGATCGCCAGCACCACCAATGCGCATGCCCGCTGGAGCCTGTGCAGCCAACTCATCCAAAGGGCTTCCTGGACTCCGGTGTAAGCAAATGAGTACATCAAATTCAGTTTGAACGAATTCCAAGGCATTCCCACTCTCTGCTTGCCCTTTCCAAGTGAAATCATCCATAAAAATAAGTTGGCGGCCATTGTATAAAACATTTTTGGGCCGCATTTGGCCCGTCCAACCACAGAGTGTAACCGTTCGTTGCTGCGTTTTCAATTCCGTCACTACGGCTCGCAGCGCCTCCAGATCTGCACGATGGTTATGTGCATCAAAGAGAATCCCAATGCGGCGCACCTGACCCCAGCCTTTCCATGGGAGGTGGGTTACACTCCTCCGAGAGGCCTTGTTCCAATGCCGGGCGCGGAAGCCTGTACTTATTCTGTATAGCCAATCCATGTTCTAAATTCTTCTTCTGTGAGCCAAGTTACGCCTAGCGATTCAGCCTTGGTTCGCTTACTGGGGCCGACCCCCTCACCAGCAAGCAAGAAATTGGTCTTACCTGTCACTGAGCTTGCAATTCGACCTCCATTTTGCTCAACGGCTAATTTGATTCCATCTCGGGTAAAGTGATTGAATACTCCAGAAACTACAAACGTCTGGCCACCGAGGAGGTTGGAGGCCCCTTCCGCTAAATGGTAAACCATTTGTAAGCCATGGAGCTTCAAGCGATTCATTTCATGTAGGTTGACCAATTCAGTAAAATACTCCAGCACGGATTGTGCAATCATTGGTCCAATGTCCCCAACATTTTCGAGTGATTCCTGGCTTGCCGTGGCCAAGGCCTCCATACTTTCATAGTGCTTAGCTAATTTTTTTGCTACGGTTTCGCCTACATGGCGTATTCCCATGGCAAATAGTACCCGTTCAAAGGGAATAGACTTGGAACGATTGAGACCATCCATGGCGTTCTGAATGGACTTATCCTTGAATTTGTCTAATTGGCCCCATTGCTCATACGTCAAGTCGTACAAATCTGCGGGACGCTGCACTATGCCAAGATCTACCAACTGATCCACCGTCTCAGAGCCTATGCCTTCGACGTCCATGGCCTTGCGGTGAATAAAATGCTCAATGCGTCCTTTAACCTGAGGTGCGCAGCCATAGGTGTTTGGGCAAAAATGCTGCACCTCCCCTTCTCGTCGCTCTAGCGCGCTTCCACAATCAGGACATTGGCTAACGAAGTTTACCCGCGAAGCATGCTGTGGCCTCTGAGAGAACTCCACCATGGTGATTTTCGGGATGATTTCACCTCCCTTTTCGACCCAAACAAAGTCGCCAAGGTGGAGATTGAGTTTTTCAATTTGATCTGCGTTGTGAATGGATGCGCGCTTTACCATCGTACCTGAGAGCCATACAGGCTCTAGGACTGCTACCGGCGTGATGGCGCCCGTTCTACCTACCTGGTAAATCACCTCCTTAAGGGGAGTAAGTGCTTTTTCGGCATTGAATTTATACGCAACAGCCCAACGCGGACTCTTGGCCGTACTGCCTAATCGAGACTGCATGGCCGTGGATTCCACTTTTATTACGGCCCCATCAATCATAAAAGGCAAGTGCTGCCGTTCGCGGTCCCAATAGGCTAGGAAATCTTGGATATCCGCAACGTTATGGCACGTTTGTATCCATCGTTGATTGCGCTTTGGAACCGGAAATCCCCATCGTTCGATCGCCTTGACCGCCTCGGGATGACCACCAAATGGGCGATCTTCAGAAAAGACCGCATACATGCATGCCGAAAGACCTCGACGTGCCACTTCAGCGGAATCCTGCATTTTTAAGGTGCCACTTGCAGCATTACGGGGATTCGCAAAGCGATCCTGTCCTTCCTCCTCTCTTCGAGCATTCAACGCATCAAATTGTGCCTGATGGTAGATGACCTCACCTCGCACTTCCAGCTCATCGGGGGCGTCGGAAGGCAATGTTAGGGGGATGGACGTTATAGTTCGAATGTTTACAGATACATCATCTCCTCTAAGCCCGTCACCACGTGTCAAGGCTCGCACAAGCTGGCGATTCTCATACCAAAGAGATATGGCTACACCATCGTACTTGAGCTCAGCAGACCAAGTTAAATCTTCATCACTAGCCGCCTGGGCTCGCTCAACAAATTCAACGACCTCTTCAGCATTGTACGTATTGCTGAGACTTAGCATGGGACGCTTGTGCACAATAGCCTCAAAGTTTTTTACCACAGTACCTCCAACGCGCTGGGTAGGGCTATTTGGATCAAAGGCCTCGGGATGACTAGCCTCTAACTCTTGAAGCTCGCTCAAAAGAGCGTCAAACTCCCCATCGCTAATACTAGGTGCATCTTCGACATAGTAGCGCCGGTTGTGCTCATGAAGGGCCAAGCGAAGTGCATCAATGCGGGAAAGGATCATCTCTCAAAAATAGGGGCTATATCGGACTTTTCTGCCCGAACAAAGCGTTCTTTTCCACAAAAATCCTTGTGAATTTCAACCGATTTCCACAAAGGCTTTTCTTTGAATATTTGGGCGCTTTCCTGCGCATGATCCCCATGGCACTCGAGCCAAAGTGTGCCGTTGGCGCGCAGCTGAAAGCCCGCCCATTGAGCTAGACGTTTGTAATAATGCAGCACATCTTCTTTCGGTGAAAACAATGCCATGGCGGGCTCAAAGTCCCGAACAGAGGCATCCATGTGTTCACGTTCCGAAGGGTGTATGTAAGGGGGATTAGCGAGGATAAGATCCCACGATTCAGGCGTGCCATGAGGGTCCTGATTCAAATCGGCCAAGACCACTTCAACAGGCAACGCGCTAATTTGGACATTCTCTTGGGCCAAGGCCAAAGCATCCATACTGGCGTCCCAGGCCTCTACCTCCCAATGGGGGCGATGCTTCTGGAATCCTAAGGCCAAGCATGCGCTCCCGCAGCACCAATCCAATGCGCGACCGGACGGCCCTGCCTCCTCCAAGGCCAAGAAAAGCATTTCTTCTGTTTCAGGTCGTGGAATCAATGCCCGGGCATCCACTTGAAGCGAAAGCCCTGCAAACTCACAGGTGCCAATGATATGTAGCCAAGGTTCTTGAAGACACAATCGATGGAGTAGCAATTGATGCATTTCGGCATCAGGAAGCAGGGATTTTGGATCTTTCATGGCATAGCCTATGCGCCCAAACCCAGCCCATTCTGTCCATCGCGCCCAAAGTGCACGGCATTCTTCCACCGGAATACCGGCTTCGGCAAGTTCATTGAAAAAACCACGCTGAAAGTCCTCAAAGGTCATCCAGTAAAGGTAGGGATGTACCTTCGCAGCATGACACATTCCGAAGGTATTTTGCGCTGCTTGCAGTTGGCCCGGAAGGCGGGCGGTTATGTCCATCCCAATCCTTGGGTGGGAGCCATCATCGTTCACGAAGGGCGGATCATAGCGGAAGGATATCACCATAAGGCCGGACAGGCGCATGCTGAAGTTGACGCTTTGAAGAAAGTGAGTGACCAGGATCAGTCTTTACTCTCTGAAGCCATAATGTATGTCAATCTGGAGCCCTGCGCGCACATCGGCAAGACTCCACCATGCGCCAATGCCATCGTAGACTCGGGGCTGACCAAAGTCGTCGTAGGCACATTAGACCCCAACCCCGTGGTGGCAGGCCAAGGGGTAGAAATTCTTCTCCAAGCAGGCATTGACGTGCACGTTGGAGTCGAAGAAACAGCCTGTCGATGGCTCAACCGTCGGTTTTTTCATAGCATAGAAACGGGCCGTCCTTACATCCTCCTCAAATGGGCGGAAAGTCCAGATGGATTCTTGGATGGGGTACGTAGCATCGAGCATCCGGGACCTTTTAGAATTTCTAATGATGCAAGCCGCGCGCTCGTTCACTCGTGGAGAAGCTTGGAAGCCGGGATTCTAGTGGGATGGGGTACATACATGCAAGACGAACCTGAACTCAGCGTCCGCGACGCACGTGGCCCCCAGCCTCAACGAATCCTTTGGTCCTCGCGCGGCAGGTGGGATGTAGCGCCCGGCTGGTGGCTATGGCAAGCCAAGAACAGCCCGACGCCTTGGAAGGTGTTTGAACGTTTAGCTCGGGAATCCGGATTGCGGAGCATTTTGGTGGAAGGCGGTTCGGCGACCCTACAAGCCCTTATGGATGCCGGACTTTACGATGAAATTCGAGTTATTAAAGGGCAAAATCCTTTGGGTGACGGCCTGGTCGGCCCTATCATTCCGGCGGATGCCCTGCGTATACGGCCGGGCGATCGCCCGGCCGATGAATGCCCAGAAGCGATTGGCGACAACCCTATCAAACGCTACCTATCTCCTACCTTTAAGGGATGATGCGATTACTAGTCCTTTTAGCTTGTGCCTTTTCCCTGTCGAGTAGTGCGCAATCCCTGCCTCAGCGGCAGGTTTTTGGACGCTTTCCCTCGGCAGGGCTGGAAGCCAGCGACGCCTTGGACTGGCTCAATCAAAACGCCTCGCTACCTGAGCCAGCGTCTTGGTCGATATCATTTAGCCGAGAGAGTCCAGGTGGTTTACATCACCATTTTCAAGCATATGTGCACGGCAAACCCCTGGATGGAGCAGAAGCCGTTGTTTTTTTGACATCCGATTATCATGTGCGCGGGGCCCAGTGGGCAGAGCTTTCTACCCTACCTGTCCCTTTGGACAAGCCCAGCGATGCAGCGGTTTGGCAGGACGGCCTATGGCATTGGGTACGTTGGGAAGAGCATCAGGGCTATGGACCCCGATTCTGGGAGCGTTTGGCCATTGATGCTGAGAACGGAGATGTTCTTCAGCAACGCGATATGCTTCTTCATTTTGCCGATAGTGTGGGGCGCGCGCTGGTGTTTCGACCCGATCCCTTGGTGAAAGCCAACGTGTTCTATGGCGGATCTTATATCGATGACAATGACCAAAATGTCGTCGTCCTAGATCCCTTGCGCGACACGGTTTCACTTGGCTTGACCTACGCTAATGGCCTCTTTACGTTGAGCAATTCGGCCATTGTGATCCAAGAATTTGACCCGCCCGCCTTACCCATTTCATCGCAATCAAGCCCGGATTTCTTCTACTCTCGAGCAGATGCGGGCTTTGAAATGACCAATGCCTTGTATCATATCGAGCGCATTCGAAAACGCCTAGACAGCTTGGGCTTTGGCAATTTGATAACCTATGCCATTCCCGCGGATGTGAATGCTTTTAATGGGCAGGACAATTCAGCATTTGACCGTTCGACTAATCCGCCACGTTTGTTCTTTGGTGAAGGAGGCGTCGACGATGCGGAAGATTCAGATGTTTTGGCGCACGAATATGGGCATGCCCTTTCGCATGCCGCAGCCCCTTTTACGGTAAATGGAACCGAGCGTGAGTGCCTCGAAGAAGCTCTATGCGACTACTTTGCTATGAGTCATTCGTTTCGTTGGGATAGTTGGAGATACCAGTACATTTTTAATTGGGACGGCCACAATCCCTTTTGGAGTGGTCGCATGGGATGGAGCACGAAGGACTATAGCCAGCTCACTTTTTCCAGTATTTATAGTCACACGGATGTATTTGCCGACCCTTTAGGCGTTACCATGGCGGATATCGGGGCAGATGCGATGGACCAAATCGTCCTAGAATCATTGTACAACTTTACATCGTTCATGACCATGCCGCAAGCCGCCAATTGGATGTTGCTTGCCGACAGCGTTTTGAACGGTGGCCAAAACGCCTCGCTACTGCATTTGAATTTTGCCGCACGGAACATTCTCAGCCCCCAGATTGGGATGGACGAAGCCACTGCAGTTCATTCCATCGAATCCTATGTCCTGCGTCCGGCGGATTTCTGGCCGTTCACGAACGTGGCAGGGGTGCTGTTTAATATTCAAGGCCAAAAAGTGGCGGAATGGGCTCCGAACGTGGTCCGCAGATCAGTTTCGCTTCCTACGGGCCGATACCAGGGTATTTGGAAGGACGGTCACCCCTTCCGCGTCCTTATCATCGAGGACTAGCTTTTAGAAGTATGGTTTTAAGACTTCTTGAACAGAAATAGGAGCCGGGCATGGTCGACCGGATTCGGTGGAAGCAAAGACAAGGATAGCACTCCCGGTAGTGGTAACATCGCCCGATTCATTTAAAATTCTAAATTCAAAAGGCAAACGTGTTCCACTTGGGAATGCCGTTATAGTGGTTTCAATAGTGATTTCTTCATCATATTTCACGGGCTTTTTATAGTCGATATGGAGCTGGGCCACCGGGAGCATAACACCCTGTTCTTCAAGATCACGATAACGAATACCCAAACTCCTCAATGCCTCCACCCGACCGATTTCAAAGAAGGTGGGATAGTTTCCATAATAGCAATAGCCCATCTGATCTGTTTCGGCGTAACGGATTCGAGTTTTACATGTTGAAACAAGCATATATTTTTAAGTTAGTGTATTTAATATCAAATACATAGCATTTATTTCACTGACTTTCTGAATGGTCCTTGACATCGGGTTATGAACAAAAAATACTTTAAAATCAATAGCCAAGCAATTTTTTTTCAACGGATTTAATTGACACTTTCGTGAACCCTAAGAGCGTGTCACCGTCAAGCTGATTTCAGTTTGTTTATGTGTTCGGACGGGACCCTAAACTTAAACGATTAAAACGAACGATGGAGCGAACTGCTGAAGCCGTCTGGCGAAACTGTCTTAGCTATGTTCAGGACAACATAAGTCCTCAGGCATTTAAGACTTGGTTTCTCCCTATTCGGCCTGTTAAGCTCCTAGGCAAGGTGATTACTTTGCAGGTACCAAGTAAGTTCGTTTATGAGTGGCTCGAAGCCCACTACATTAAATTACTCAAGTCTGCGATTACCAAAGAACTCGGACCAGATGCACGTTTGGTTTACTCCATTGTCATGGACCAAGACACTGCGCATTTGGACGTCAACAAGGTAGACATTCCTAGCTCAAACAGAGGGCCCATAGAGAACCCGCAAGTTTCCCTTCCAGCTCGCATTGGCGGTGACGATGGGATTCGGAATCCCTTTGTAATTCCAGGACTGAAGAAAGTTAATATTGAAAGTCAACTCAATCCAAATTACACCTTTGAGAACTTTATTGAAGGAGATTGCAACCGTCTCGCTCGCTCTGCGGGCTATGCGGTAGCTCAAAAACCTGGAGGGACCTCCTTCAACCCACTGCTCATCTATGGTGGCGTTGGATTAGGCAAGACCCATTTGGCTCATTCCATTGGTATTGAAATCAAGGACCGTTTCCCGGAGAAAACGGTACTCTATGTCTCAGCAGAGCGTTTTACTCAGCAGTTCATTGATGCTATTCGCAACAACACGAAGAATGATTTTGTACACTTCTACCAGTTGATCGATGTGCTCATCATGGATGATGTGCAATCCTTCAGCGGGAAAGAAAAGACCCAGGATGTTTTCTTCGAAATTTTCAATCACCTTCATCAGCAGGGAAAGCAGGTCATACTCACCTCAGATCGAGCTCCGGTAGACCTTCAAGGTATGGAGCAGCGTTTGCTCTCTAGGTTCAAATGGGGCCTTTCTGCAGACCTACAGCGCCCAGATCTAGAGACACGCATTGCCATTCTTCGCCAAAAGCTTTACGCAGATGGCATTGAGATGCCCAATGATGTGGTGGAATATCTCGCCTACAGCATCACGAGCAATGTGCGTGAACTAGAAGGTGCCTTGATTTCATTGCTTGCCCAATCTTCACTCAATCGAAAGAAGATTACAGTTGAATTGGCGAAGCAAATGATTGACAAGTTTGTCAAGAACACAACGCGCGAAGTCAGTGTCGACTTTATTCAGAAAGTGGTCTGTGACTATTTTGATATGCCTATGGAATTGCTCAAGAGCAAAACCCGCAAGCGTGAGATTGTTCAGGCGCGTCAATTGACTATGTATTTCTCCAAGCAGTTGACCAAAAACAGCCTCGCGGCCATTGGTGCGCAATGTGGAAATAAAGACCACGCCACAGTCCTCCACGCATGTCGCACCGTGAGCAACTTGGCAGAAACGGATAAACGCTTCCGCACCTATGTGGATGACATCAAAAAGAAGCTGAACTTGGTGGGATGAGCCCCCAATCCATCCTATTTGTTTGTTTAGGGAATATTTGCCGCTCACCTGTGGCTGAAGGTGTCTTTCGACAAGCTCTCACGCAACGAATTAGTGCGGAAAAAGCGCGACTTTGGACCATTGATTCCGCCGGCACATCCGATTATCATGCAGGTGAAGCCCCCGACCCAAGATCCCAAGACTCCGCCCTGCGTCATGGCATTGACATCTCTCAACAGCAATCCAGACCTTTCGAACGTATTGATTTTGAAAAATTTGACCACATAATGGTCATGGACAGTTCGAACCATGTGAATGTTTCTCGACTCACGGATGTCCCGAGCCACAAGCAGAAGATTCATCTTATGTTGGATGCTTCTTTTCCAGGTGAAAATCGCCCGGTCCCTGACCCTTATTATGGAGGGGAGCATGGCTTTGAAAACGTTTATCAACTTTTGGCGGAAGCCTCCGAAAAATGGTTAGACCAATGGACCTAGGCGTATTACACTTGCTTCCTGTCCCCTTGGCAGAGGGCCCTGCAACGGCGGTCTTCCCGCCGGATGTCATGGAAAAGGCATCCCACTTAAGGCATTGGATTGTTGAAACCCCAAAGGCCGCACGCGCACATTTGAAAGTCTTAGCTCCCCATGTCCCCATATCTGAGCATCACTTGCGGCCTTTGGACAAGCACAAACCTGAGCGCAATGTGGCTGATTTCCTAAAACCATGTTTGGAAGGCCATGACATGGGCTTAATCTCTGATGCCGGTGTCCCCGGTGTTGCTGACCCTGGTAGCAAAGTGATTGAGGCTGCGCACGCCATGGGAATACGCGTACTCCCCTGGGTTGGACCATCTTCCATTCTGTTGGGATTGATGGCTTCTGGATTCAATGGCCAGCAGTTTCAATTTGTCGGTTACCTCCCGCATGACCAAAGCGAGCGAAAGAAGCAGTGGTCCGCGATGGAGAGATCGGTACGACAAGGGCAAACCCAGATCTTCATTGAGACTCCTTATCGCAATCAAAAAGTGCTTGAAGAGGCTCTACAAAGCCTTGGACCCGATTTACATTTTTGCATCGCCTGCGACCTTAGCGGCCCTGAAGAGTATGTCCGCAGTCGAAGCGTTCAGGATTGGAAAAAAGATCGCAACCGACCCAATATTCACAAGCGGCCCGCTATTTTCCTGATTGGGCGCTCAAATAGAATTCTCTAAGTACATCCAACACCTCAAATGGGCGCTCCATATGTGGACTATGCCCTGATTTTCTAATGATTTCTAGTCTTGCATTTGGATAGTCTTGAAGCAATTCGCGGCCATTCTTGACAGGGAAAATCGCATCGCTCTCCCCCCAAATGAGCAACGTAGGCCCTGAATACCCGTTCATCTCCGTTTTTAACTCGTTCGCATCGCGCTCAATTGCGCGAAGGAGTCCCTCTCGTTGGGAAGCGTTTTCGGTATATATGTTATCCACCGCTCGCTGCTTGACAAATTCAGGAACATACAGCGGGTCCTTGATAGAAATCTGCTGCATGAGGTCAAAGCCTTCCACATCTTTTGGGAGCAGTACTTCTTCAATGGGTCTTCCCAGCGCACGCTCCAGGCTGTCCAAAGTCTCTAAGGCATAGTATCGATTTAGTGGATCTATCAGGACCAAGTTTTCGATTTCTTCGGGGTGTTTTCCCGCCAAATATGCTGCAACCATGCCTCCATAAGAATGCGCTATGAGGCCATAGCGATGAACCCCAAGGCTATCTAAGGCCTGCCAAATGGCTTCACTTTGCTGTTCAATGGTGATCAAACTATCGTCCGAGCTGCTTTCTCCAAATGCCAATAAATCCACGATATACATGCTTTTTTGATCTCCGAAGCCCCAAACCATCGGTTGCCATTGGACTCGAGGATACGGCCCGAACCCATGGATAAAGACCAAAGTATCTTTTCCTTGACCTGTATGCAATAGACCTAAAGTGTCATTCCCAGCCACCGGAATTCGATAGGACTGGCTTGACATGGCACGATAGAACCAACGCGACTCCCCATCAATTGCTTTCTCCACGGTACAGGCAGAAAGCGCCAAGAGGCTAAAAAATGTGAAGCATAGCGTTTTCCTGTCCATGGTCTCCGGGAGGCAAAAGCCGTGCCGTACCTTCGGTGCGTGAAAACAATTGTGGCTTTATCCACCCCATCGGGAAGCGGTGCTTTGGGCATTCTTCGAATCTCCGGATCGGATGCATTACAGCTCGTTCAACACTTTCTGCCCGCTCTAACAAAGTGGAAGTCCAGACATGCCCATTTTCAATCATTTATGATTAATGGAGAAGTCTTGGATGAAGTTATTGCTTTGTGGTTCCCTGCTCCCCATTCGTACACAGGTGAAGAAGTCATTGAACTCAGTTTTCACGGGTCTTCTTATATCCTAGACACTGCACTCGACTGCCTTATACAAGGCGGCGCAGAGCTTGCCAAACCTGGCGAATTCACCCAACGCGCCTTTTTTAATGGCAAATTGGATTTATCTCAAGCTGAAGCTGTCGGGGATCTAATCGCTTCGGAATCGGCTTCTTCCCACCATTTGGCCTTGCGACAGATGCGCGGCAGTATCTCAAAACACCTGCAGCACCTGCGTCAGCAATTGATTGACTTTGCCGCCCTGATCGAACTCGAACTTGACTTTGTAGAAGAAGACGTTGAATTTGCACAACGTCCGGAATTAATGAAGCTTTTGACAGACCTCGAAGTGGAAATTGAGCGTATGCTGAAAACTTTTCGACTCGGCCGGGCCATTAAAGAAGGAATTCCTCTCGTTTTGGCCGGAGCGCCCAATGCGGGTAAGTCTAGCTTGCTCAATCGATTTCTGCAGGAAGACAGAGCCATTGTCACCGAAATCCCCGGCACCACACGTGACACCATAGAAGAGAAATTTAAACTGGGTGAGCATTTATTTCGATTGATTGACACCGCTGGACTGCATGAAAGTGCCGACCGAGTAGAGCAGTTAGGCATTCAGAAAACCTGGGAAAAGGTTGCCGAAGCACAGATCATCTTGTATTTGATTGATCCTATGGTTAGCGATGCTGAAAGTGCCCAAACACTCAGGCAGGCCATCGAGAATCATGCGCCAAATGCACAAATCATTACGCTCCTGAGTAAATCCGATCTTTGGGCAAGCGATTTTACCGCGCTTTGGCCTAAGAGCGTAAAAGTGGGCCTTCATGTGGACTTGACGGATTTAGAAAGTAAGTTAAACGAGGCCATGGAGGAAGCGGGCTGGACAGATAGCCAAGAAGTACTTATTGCCAACATCCGTCATGCCGATGCCCTGCGTAAAGCACTTCAGTCACTTCAACGTGCCCACGACGGATTGTCCGGCGGACTCAGCGGGGAACTGGTCGCGTACGACCTACGTGAAGCGCTTCAACACTTGGGGAGCATTACCGGAGAGGTTGTAGCAGATGACCTGCTTTCGAGTGTCTTCAGTCGATTCTGTATCGGGAAGTAAACCCCTCTGCGCATCGATAACTGTCTGCCGTCAACATACGTTGGACGTGACGCAAATCACTTCCTAACATTAGCACTTGTGTGAAGGCCTTATCGTGACGGGCAAGAATTGTTTCGGTAAGTATTTGTATTTTTCCATATGCTTCAACGAATTGTCCTACTCTTCCTACTCGCATGTAGCCTTCCCATGGAGGCTCAAAGGGTTTACACCGAAACAGGTAGGTATGAGGGCCGCTTTGACGGTGATCGATTCTACAATGCGAAAGGCCAAGTCCTGGCGCGCATTCAGGGAGGCCGAGTGTACCATGCTGACGGGCGACTATGGGCCAGACTGGATGGGGATCGGCTTTATGACGCGACTGGAAAGCTCATGGGACGACGAAATGAAAACCGATTCTACACCGAGGATGGGCGATTTTTTGCTCGGCATTCAGAAGGTCGACTGTATGAATCAACAGGTCGATATATGGGGCGGATGGACGCTGCAAACGTAGAACTTGCATTCATCTATTGCATGATTTGGCGCAATTGCTAACCTAAATTTTCTGACTTTCCCCCATCTTCTGGGCAATCTTTTGGGCACACTTTTGACCATCCATAGCCGCAGACACAATACCCCCAGCATAGCCTGCTCCTTCGCCGCATGGATAAAGGCCTTGGATTTCCAAATGCTCAAGACTTTCTGTATCTCTAGGGATCCTAACCGGCGAAGACGTTCGAGACTCCGGTGCATGGAGGATGGCGTCCGAACTCATATATCCGGGCATCGATTGATTGAAGGCCTGAAGCCCCTCGCGCAAGCAACGAACGATAAAGTCAGGAAGCACTTCAGCTAAATCCACGGAAGTTCCTCCTGGAACATATGACGTTTTCGGAATATCCGAAGAAGTCTGCCCTTGGATAAAATCTGTCATGCGCTGGGTAGGCACTCTTTGACTCCTTCCTGCGGCTTCCCATGCCTTTCGTTCAATAGCAGCTTGAAATTCCATCCCCGCAAGTGGACCATGTTCGGCAAATTCCACAAAATCCTCCAAACGGAGTTCAACCACAATGCCTGAATTGGCCGTGGTTTGATCCCGCTTGGAAGGCGACCAACCATTAGTTACCACCTCTTCTTGAGCGGTTGCGCAAGGGGCGATTACCCCACCAGGACACATACAGAAGGAATAAACCCCACGGCCTTCAACTTGCTTAACTAAGCTATAGGGTGCCGGAGGCAGAAACTCACCACGGGTCTCACAGCGATATTGTATACGATCTATTGTGGATTGAGGATGTTCGGCCCGAACACCTAAAGCGAAGGGCTTGGCTTCGATTAGAATGCCTTGTTTGTGGAGTAAGCGGAATACATCGCGAGCCGAATGGCCCGTTGCAAGAATGACTGCTTCAGCATAAAGATCCTCCCCTGATTGGCATCGAATGCCGGTCGCACGACCCGATTCTAGGAGTAGCTCCGTCATTCGTGTAGCGAAACGAACCTCTCCTCCATGCTGGCGGATGGTTTCGCGCATGGCTTCGATGATTTTGGGGAGCTTATTGGTTCCGATATGCGGATGTGCATCCACAAGAATGTCCGGACTCGCGCCAAAAGCCACCAACAAATCCATCACACGTTGCACATCTCCACGTTTCTTGGATCGCGTATAGAGTTTACCATCGGAATACGTACCTGCCCCGCCTTCGCCGAAGCAGTAGTTGCTGTCCGGATCGACCTGATGGTGAATCGTAATTGCTTTTAGATCTCGCCGACGGCCTTGAACATCCTTCCCTCGTTCCACAAGAATGGGCTTAATGCCCAAGGCGATGAGCTCAAGGGCAGCGAACAAGCCCGCAGGCCCCGCACCTACAACGATGACCCTGGGGGCATCATGTACATCTGGATAGTCCGGCAGGATAGGCTCGATGCGTGGAATCTCCTCCCCTTGGTCGTAGATCACGACGGAGAGATTCATAAGTACTTGACGTTGGCGCGCATCCACCGAGCGTTTGCGAATATGCCAAGCCGCAATGGATCGTGGCGAGCGTCCCATTTTATGACAGAGCAGCCGAAGCACGGTGGCCTCGTCATGGGCTTCTTCGGGGAGAACGCGTAAAACAAGTTCTTGGGGCATTCATCAAAGGTAGGTGGCGTCTGGGTCGTAAATTTACCTGTGCGTCTAACGATCTTGTTTCTCCTTTTTCTCGGATCTCTAGGACCCCTTCACGGACAAATACGCGTCCATGTGCTGGGTACGGCCCAAGATGCGGGGCGACCGCAGGCAGGATGCACTCAGCCCTGTTGTTTGGACTCTCATGGCCAAGCGAGACCCCATGAACCCGTGGTATCTCTGGGAATCACCCAAGAAAAGGGTCCGGCTTTCCTCCTGGAGGCCACCCCTGACTTCAGCGCGCAATGGAATGCGCTGACTGCGCTCAATAGCGGAGAGGAGGCTCGTCGTATTTTCATTACCCATGCACATATGGGACATTACACTGGACTCCTTTATCTCGGAAGGGAGGCGATGAATAGCCATCTCATCGAGGTCTATGGCAGCGCTCGACTCATTTCCTTCCTAAAAAGAGATCAGCCATGGAAGCAGTTGTGTGACTTGCAGAACATTTGGCCTAAAGAATGGATCGCCCCAGATCGCATTTCCCTCGAAAATGGACACATGGAAGCGCTTCAAGTGCCGCATCGCGATGAGATTTCAGATACCTACGGCTTTATTATACAGGGCCCTAGTAAGCGACTGCTCTTCATCCCTGATATCGACAAATGGGAGCGTTGGGAAATTGATTTGGACAGTTTGATTGAAAGCGTGGACTATGCCTTATTGGATGCAACATTTTATTCTACCGAGGAACTCCCTGGCAGAAATATGGCCGACATCCCTCACCCTTTCGTCCTGGAAACGCTCAAACTCAGCCGCGACTGGCCCGAGGAACAAAAAGCCAAAATCTACTTCATTCATTTTAATCACAGCAATCCCCTCCTCGACCCTGATAGCTCAGCCTCTTTGTTCGTACAAGCAGCTGGCTATCACTTGGCGCGAACGGGGATACATTTTGACCTATAACTATCCATGGATATCCAAGACATCCAAAGCATTGAGCTGGAATACCTCCAACTCATCGATTATCAAGCGTTAAAAACTGCCATGATTTCGGCCTATCCGAGCATGCCGGAGGCCTATTGGAAAGAGCGCCATATCGCTACACTGATTGAACGTTTCCCCGAGGGCCAAGTGGTGCTGAAAATCAACGGACAACTTGCTGGATGCGCGCTGAGCATTCGAGTGATGGAAAGTGACACTAACAAAGCGCATACGTACGAACAAATTACGGGAGCATTCACCTTTTCGACCCATACAGAAACGGGCGATATGCTCTATGGTATTGATGTATTCATTAAACCTGAATTTCGGGGGTTGCGCCTCGGGCGCAGGCTCTATGACTACCGCAAAGAGTTGTGTGAGAAATTAAATCTCAAAGGAATTGTTTTTGGAGGTCGTATTCCGCGATACCACAGTCATTCAGAGCGAATGACGCCCAAGGAATACATTGAAGCCGTCAAGCGAAAGGAACTGCATGATCCGGTGTTGAGCTTCCAAATCTCTAATGATTTTCAGCCTGTCCGCGCCTTGAAAAACTACCTCCATCAGGATGAAGATTCTCTGGGCATGGCGGTTCTCTTGCGATGGAGCAACATTTATTATGAAGAACCGAGCGAATCCGCTACCACCACGAAACGCATCGTTCGTTTAGGACTTGTTCAATGGCAGATGCGCTCCTATGCAGACCTAGATGAGCTCTTGCGTCAAGTGGAGTTTTTTGTCGATGCGGTTTCTGGGTATCGCTCCGACTTTGCGCTCTTTCCCGAGTTTTTCAATGCCCCACTGATGGCTAAGGACAATCACAAGTCCGAAGCCGAAGCGATACGTTCTTTGGCCGCTCACACCGGGGCTATTTTGGCCAAGTTCCAAGAATTATCCATCTCTTACAACATCAATATTATTTCGGGAAGCATGCCAGAATTACGAGATGGCACGCTCTACAACGTGGGCTACCTGTGCCGCAGGGATGGAAGTTATGAGCGCTATGAAAAACTTCATATCACCCCGGATGAAGCCAAAGTCTGGGGCATGCAAGGCGGGAATAAATTGGAGGTCTTTGATACCGATTGTGGCAAAATTGGCGTGTTGATTTGCTATGATTCAGAATTTCCAGAACTCAGCCGTCTGTTGGCAGACCAAGGCATGGACCTGCTTTTTGTGCCATTCTTGACCGATACACAAAACGGCTATTCCCGAGTTCGACATTGCGCCCAGGCGCGTGCCATTGAAAACGAATGCTATGTCGCCATTGCAGGGAGTGTCGGCAACCTGCCAAATGTGGAAAACATGGACATTCAATACGCTCAATCTATGGTATTTACGCCTTGTGACTTCGCCTTTCCATCCAATGGCATCAAAGCAGAGGCAACTCCAAATACGGAGATGATTCTCATTGCCGACGTGGATCTCGATCTCTTACGGGAACTCCACACACGTGGAAGTGTGCGGAATCTCAGAGACCGCCGTTTGGATCTATTTTCATTGGAACGGAAAGTAACTCAGCGGCTAGATAGTGCGGCCGGCAATGATTCCCTCCACAACGGCCGGATCCAATAAGGTTGTCGTGTCACCAAGTTGCTCAAGCTCACCTTCAGCTATTTTGCGCAGAAGACGGCGCATGATCTTACCTGACCGCGTTTTGGGCAAACCCGCGACAAACTGAATTTTGTCAGGTTTCGCGATAGGGCCAATATGCTTGACCACTTCCGCGAGAATCTCTGCACGCAGGCTCGCTTTTTCAATGCCTTGAAGGATAACGTAGGCATAAATTCCTTGGCCTTTGATGTCGTGAGGATAGCCCACGATGGCTGATTCGAGCACTTGCGGGTGCATGTTAATGGCGTTTTCTACCTCGGCGGTACCTATTCGGTGTCCACTCACATTCAATACATCATCCACCCGACCGGTGATACGGTATAGACCTTCTTCGTCCCGAATACAGCCATCGCCAGTGAAGTAGCGCCCAGGGTAGGTGGTGAAATAGGCTTGTCGGCAACGCGCATGATCGCCGTAGGTCGTCCGAATCATTCCCGGCCATGGGAAGCCAATGCACAGGTTTCCAGACACGCCGTTCCCGTGGATTTCTTTCCCGTGCTCATCTACAAGTAAGGGTTGAATCCCCGGTAGTGGCCGGGTGGCGTAGGTAGGCTTGGCCGCAGTAACACCCGCCAAGTTTGAAATCATCACACCCCCGGTTTCTGTTTGCCACCAGGTATCAACGATTGGAATTCGACCCTTACCCACATGGCGATCATACCAGTGCCAAGCTTCGGTATTGATGGGTTCACCCACGGTGCCGAGCACTTTCAGGCTGGACATGGAATAGCTATCCGGAAATTCGGTGCCCGCCGCCATTAGGCTTCGGATGGCGGTAGGGGCTGTGTATAAAATATCTACTGCGTGCTTCTCGGTGATTTGCCAAAATCGACCCGCATCCGGATAGGTCGGAATGCCCTCAAACATCAAGGTCGTTCCGCCAGCGCAGAGCGGACCGTAGACAATATAGCTGTGCCCTGTGATCCAGCCGATATCCGCAGTACAGAAGTGAATTTGGCCCGGCTGGTATTGAAATACGTTGACAAAGGTGTAGGTCGCCCAAACCATATAGCCCCCGCAAGAATGTACGACTCCCTTGGGTTTTCCCGTAGAGCCACTTGTGTAGAGGATGAATAGGGGATCTTCTGAATCCATGGCCTCGGCAGCTAGGTGGCCTACATTTTTGACTGACTCATGCCACCATACATCACGACCCGTTTGCATCGTTACCTCTTCCTGGGTTCGCTGATACACGAGTACCGTATGCACCGTTGGACAGCGAGTCAAGGCCTCATCAACCACGGATTTCAGGGAAATCGTCTTTCCTCCGCGAAACGCCCCGTCACACGTGATGACCGCTCTGGCGGAAGCGTCGATCACGCGGTCCGCAATGCTTTCCGCAGAGAATCCACCAAAGATGACCGAATGCACTGCGCCAATCCGCGCGCAGGCAAGCACGGCGACGGCCAATTCTGGAACCATGCCCATGTATATGCACACTCGATCTCCCTTGCGCAAGCCCCGTGCCTTAAGGGCGTGACCACAGGCCTCAACCCGTTCGAGCAATTCTTTATAGGTCCACTGGATAGATGCTTCCATAGGATCGTTAGGTTCCCAAAGAATGGCCACCCGGTCCGGATGAGCCTCCACATGGCGATCCAAGGCATTTTCTGAAATGTTTAATACCCCTTCTTCAAACCAGCGGACCGAAGGCGTGTCAAATTCCCACTTCAGTACCGATTTCCAGGGTTTTTTCCACCGAAAGGTGGCCGCTATTTCCGCCCAAAAGGCATCTGGGTTTTCGGTGGCGCGAGCATACGCCGCTTCATAGTCCGAAGCAGTTTGAACTTGGTAGGGATAAGGCATGCCTCAATTTGGCACATTTTTGCCAAAAATCCTCAAAGAATTCGTGTAGAAATCACTCTGTGGTGTTGCGTTTGATGTCCTGCGCCAAAAGAAGTTGGTGGACATCCTCCACAAAAGCATTTACGGAGACCGTAGCACCTGAAATTCCATCGATGGTTTGGGTTTTTGACGATGCAGCGGACCATCCTTCAAACTGCCTCAACCACCACTTAGCCGTCATTTGGTATCCATAGGTAGAGGCATATTCGAGCACGCGCACTTCGCGCACTGTCCCTGTTTTTCCATCGATATGAGCGGCGTAAACTAAGTACTCTTGGCCTGCCGAGGCCTCTGCTGCGGCATCAGGGCGAATACAGCCCCCAAAGGTGCAGGTATTAACCCGCCTTATAGTCATCATATGAGATTCCCCGTTGGGTAGCGCACAACGCCATTGGGCGGAATCCACTTTCACCCAGATAGCATCTCCTCCAATTTTAGATTGCCAGCGTTGCAAGGCCCGAAGTGAGTACCTGTCTCCATGTTGAAAGGAAAGGAGCGCTATAATCCCGAGGACAGAAAGGCTACGCAGCATCTTCATAGCCTTAAAACCAAAAACCCAAACCCGCATTAGCCGTCCAATTCACGTAGTCTGGCATACGGCGCTGTTGGATGTCTGCCTTGAGGACTACGCCTGAATGTAGAAAGAACGATATGCCTTGAGTCCACAATAAAACAGGCTGAGCACCAGTTTGGACGTACGAATATCGGCTGAATGCCCAGCATGCATATGAACTGCGTTCTGGAAGAAGTTGCACTGATGCTTCTCCATAGCCTCCTCCTATCCAAGTCGAAACGGTGGAAACCGTCCTTATGCGGTAGGCCTCTGCGTTGCCCAAATGAGCAAAAGTCGCTTGAGCCCGGAAATGTATGCGCCGGCGTGCCCAGCGAAGATCAAAACTTGTCATCTGCAAAAAGACGGTGGTAGAATCCATCCCAGAAGCCTTTGGATTGTATTCCGGGCTCTCTGTTTGTCCAACAAAATAGCTGGCACTTACGATGGTGTTTTTGAGCCCAGCCCATTCTAATTTACCTGTAAAACTAGGGTGCGCAGCAAGGGTTTGTCGTCCTTTTTGACGCCCGGAACGAAGGCCATTTTCGGCGTTAAAAAGAGCATTTTGGCCATCATAGGATCGTAGTCCATTCACGACATACGCCTGGTAACCCATTGTGTAGCGAGGTAGAAAGCCCTGGAAGCCCGCACCAAGCTCTCGCCATGTACTTGGAACCACCACATGATCAAGGTAAGGTCGTTCTGAACCATGGAAGGTGGTGGGCTCATGGTATTCATTTGCGATGCCCATGGGAATCAACATTAAGCCGGCTCTGAAATTTACCCCGGGGTGCAAACGATGCTGCACGAAAGCCTGTTCCAAATAAATCTCGGTGGCGTGCTCCACTTCTATCTCGGTTACCACCGCCGTGTTCGCATCGTATTTGTATCCGGTAAAAAGCACAAGGCGACGCGCATCCCAAGTGCCTTGAGCACCAAATGGTTGATTTCCGATACATTCCCCGTAACCACGAATGCTTAGTGTGCCACTGGCTTGAAGTAGTTGATTGGCCGTGTTTGGCTGAAATGTCCATTGGGCCAAAAGAGGAAATGACAAGGAAACGAACCAGGTCATAAGGAAGCCTTGCGAGCGCATGAATTGACTTTATTTTTAATTAGACTAATTCTAAATAATGCGCAAATGTAGCGTGACTCACCTTAGCAAACCATCGCACTTTGCACATTTTTTCTTGGGAAAGAAATGGAAAAGCTCAGGATCCTTCCTAATTTCACATCATGTTCCGAATTGCCCGCACCAAGCTCACTTTGGCCTTTGTCAGCCTCGCCCTATTGAGCACAGATATTCACCCCCTCCACCTCTCTTCGGCTACCTTGGTCCAAACTGCCAAAAACCAATGGACACTAAAAAAAACATTGTTTACAGACGACCTTGAGGAAGCCATGACGGCCATGAGCTATGAGCCTATTCGGCTCAGCGATATAGTCCATAACCAAGCCAATCTGCACGCCTTCTTTGAGGCGTACTTCTCCATTTATAAGGGCAATGGGGAGCCTCAGATCGGGAAGTCCATTACGTGGGCATTGGAGCCCACCTACATCTATGACCCCGAGTCCGTTCATGTTACGCTTCGCTTTACTGCCAAACCGCCATTCCAAGTATTTGACGGCACCCTCATCACCACCTACGCCGACCAAAAGAACGTGTACTCCGTGCGAAAAAGTGCCGAAGGCTGGAGCCAACATGCCATCATCGATGCTGACCGACCTTCTTTTACCGTAAAATGAGCGACGCCCTCTCCCTCTATCTCGAATTAGGCTTCTACCACATCGTAGACATTCACGCCTGGGATCACCTCCTCTTTTTGGTGGCCTTGATGGCCCCAATTCCTTTAAAGGCCTGGAAACCCTGGCTGGCCGCATTGAGCGCCTTCACTCTCACTCATACAGCCGCAATGGCGCTACAGGCACTGGCGGATATTCCACTCAACAAGAGCTGGATTGAGTGGGGCGTGCTCGCCACGTTATTTGTCACCGCCGGGCGAGTAGTTTGCTTAAAGGGAGTGCACCAGCCTCGTACCAAGCTTTGGATCCTAGCTGGTCTGTTTGGATTTATCCACGGAGCGGCTTTTTGGAGTGATTTTGCCATCATGGTTCCAGAGGGCGCGTTTACCTGGGAAGTATGGCTTGGATTTACGGCCGGCGTAGAAGGTGGCCAAATAGCTGTCGTAGGGGCCCTGTTTGGCTTCCGAGCCATCCTTGAACAGCTTGGTTGGTCCCTTCGGGATACGGCCCTAGTCCTCGGCTCAATGTGCCTAGGTATTGCCTTACATTTGGCTTTCTGAAATTTATTCCTCCGATTCGAATGAAGATGATGCGTTCCTTTTTTAGCCTGGCCGCGGCCACGATTTTGGCAAGCACAGCCTGGGCTCAAGGTGTTCCAGCCGACCGAATTTCCTCCAGCAAATTCCGTCAATTGGAGCAAGAGCTTCCTACGCCAAACTCCTACCGAACGGCATCTGGAGCCCCGGGGCATGCATACTACCAGAACAAGGCGAGCTATGACATGCAAATTTCATTGGACGAAAAAACGCATCGCATCGATGGAAGCGAGTGGATTACCTATGTCAACAACAGCCCGGATGATTTGAGCTATGTGTGGGTTCAATTGGACCAAAATATGCGGAAACCCGGTTCGATGACGGATATGAAAAACACCGGGGAATTGCCCAAATCCATTACTCCCGAACAGGTACAAGAGCGCTACATCGACCAATTCGAAGGGGGCTTTGTCATTGACGGAGTGAGCAATAGCAATCCTCTGGCCTACACAGTTGTCAACACCATGATGCGGGTTGATTTGCCCACGACACTCAAAGCAGGTGGAACATTGAAGTTCAAAATTGATTGGCACTACACGATTAACGATCGAATGATCGATGGTGGCCGCTCAGGCTATGAGCTATTCCCTGAAGAAGACAATACACTCTATACCATTGCGCAATTCTTCCCTCGCATGGCAGTTTATGGCGACAATGTGGGTTGGCAGCACAAGCAATTTTTAGGTCAAGGCGAGTTTACCGTTCCTTTTGGTGATTACAAAGTGTCCATCAATGTGCCGGAGGATCACGTAGTGGCCTCTACGGGGATTTTGCTAAACGAAAGTGCCGTAATGACCTCGGCGCAACGTCAACGTCTCGCCCTGGCTCGGAAGTCTTTTGACAACCCGGTCATCATTGTGACCGAAGAAGAGGCCCGTGCCGCGGAACTACCTGAAGCGAAGGCCAAGGCCACAGGTCGTAAAACCTGGGTTTTCAAGGCGGACAACGTTCGGGATTTTGCTTTTGCCACCTCACGCAAATTTATTTGGGATGCTATGGCCGTAGCCATAGATGGCAAAGTCATCCTCGCCGAGTCCTTCTACCCAAAGGAAGGCAATCCCTTGTGGGAGCAATACAGCACCCGCGTGGTAGCGCACACGATACGATCCTACAGCAAGCACACCGTGAACTATGCCTACCCACGGGCTATTTCGGTCCACACCAAGGATATCGGAATGGAATATCCCATGATCTGCTTTAACGGCGGACGACCTGATGCAGATGGCACGTACAGCGAAGGCACAAAGCATGGAATGATTTCGGTAATCATCCACGAAGTTGGGCACAACTTCTTTCCAATGATCATCAATAGTGATGAGCGTCAATGGACCTGGATGGATGAGGGCCTTAACACTTTTGTACAATATTTAGCCGAACAAGAATGGGATGTGAATTATCCTTCACGACGTGGACCAGCCTATAAAATGGTGGATTACATGCGTTCACCTGCCATGAACATGATGCCCATCATGACCAACTCGGAAAGCATTTTACAATTTGGCAATAACGCCTATGGCAAGCCGGCGACGGCCTTGAATATTCTGCGTGAAACGGTCATGGGGCGCGAGTTATTTGACTATGCGTTTAAAACCTACTGTGAGCGTTGGGCCTATAAGCACCCGGCTCCGGCAGACTTGTTCCGGACCATGGAAGATGCGTCAGGCGTTGATCTTGATTGGTTCTGGCGCGGGTGGTTTTATACCACGGAATACGTCGACCAGAGTTTGGATAAAGTGCGTATTGCTGCGGTACCTACCCTCGACCCGGCGACACTAGAGGCTCAGCGCCGTTATCAGGGCACAGAAGAAACTGCACGCCACATTGGTCAAGGAAGAAATGAGGCGAGTCTTCGCCCTACCGTGGTGGATCAAACCCCCGCCGCAAGTGACTTTTACAATAGCTACGACCGCTATCCCCTGTCCGCATCGGATAAGACGGCTCTAGCCGCTATGAAAGCAGGCCCTGATGGCTTCCTTCATGAATTGAGCATCTCCAATAAGGGCGGTTTGATTATGCCCATCGTGGTCAAATTCACTTTTAACGACGGGACAAGCCATGTAGAGCGGTATCCTGCTGAAATCTGGATTAAGCATGAAGCTACTTTCGTCAAGACGGTGTATCTCCCCAAGAAAGCAGTTAAAATTGAGTTGGATCCTTTTTTGGAGCTTGCCGATACAGATACGTACAACAACGCCTGGCCGAGTCAAACGGATGTGCAGCTCGAGGCTCTCCCCGAGCGCTCTCGCTGGGAGTCTTGGCGCAGCAACCCTATGCGGGACGCCCAACGCAACTAATCATGAATATCAAGACTATTTTGGCACTTTTTGCAGCAGCTAGTTTTCTAGTGGCCTGCAGCCAACCTGAAACTTCGGAAGATTCTGCGCTTGAGGTACAGCATCGGAACTACATGAAGCCTCACTATGAGGAAACCGTCCTAGATCAATACCTCCACATGAAGGATGCCTTGGTATCAAGCTATGTATCTTCCGTCCGTGACGCGGGCAAATTGATGTACATGCAACTAGATATCTCTACACATGAAGCCTTGATCAAACCATTGACCGAGATTATTGAAAGTGAGGACCTAGGGATACAAAGGGAGGCCTTTGCACGACTTTCCCTAGCGATGCAAATCGCGATTGAAAATGACGATCCGCTTGTCAGCAAAGGCCGTGAGGCACTCTTTTTGCAATTCTGTCCGATGGCTTTTGGCAACCAAGGCGCCTTCTGGCTGAGTTCAGAACACACTATTCTCAATCCGTTTTACGGGGAGGAAATGCTCACCTGCGGTGTGGTGCGGGATAGCCTGTAACTACCACCACCCATCTCTAGGAAACTTATTAACGAACGAAGAAAAACCTGTCCCAAGCGCGACGGGTTTTTTACTTTTACAGGATGGGGAAAATCATTGCTGTTGCAAACCAAAAAGGCGGTGTAGGTAAGACGACTACGGCCGTCAATCTGGCTTCGGCATTGGGCTTTTTGGAGCAGCGTGTCCTGCTTATCGATGCGGACCCCCAAGCAAATGCCACATCGGCGTTAGGCATTGACGTTGCGTCTGTCGAGGTAGGCACCTATCAAGTACTTGAACACCGTTGCACCGCCGCGGATGCGATTTTGGCCACTGACCAACCAAACCTTTGGCTCATGCCTGCACATTTGGATTTGGTCGCTGCCGAACTCGAATTGGTGGACAAAGTGAAACGAGAGTTTATGCTCAAAGAGGCGCTCAAAAATGTGCGCCAAGAGTTTGATTTCCTGATCATTGACTGCGCTCCTTCGCTGGGGCTTGTCACGCTCAACTCCCTGACGGCCGCGGACTCGATCGCTATCCCCATTCAATGCGAATACTTTGCCCTAGAGGGATTGGGAAAACTTTTGAATACCATCCGAAGCGTTCAAAACCTTCAAAATCCCGATCTCACCATTGAAGGCATGTTGTTGACCATGTATGATTCTCGCCTGCGCCTGAGCAATCAGGTGGTGGAAGAGGTGCAACAGCACTTTCAACAACTCGTTTTTAAGACCATCATTTCTCGGAATGTTCGTCTGAGTGAGGCGCCATCCTTTGGGGAACCTATCTTGGTGTATGATGCCTCCAGTACGGGGGCAGAAAACTATTTAAACCTGGGCCGAGAAATTTTGGCACGAAATACGCAGGCAGTAGACCTGAACTAAGTTTGTACGATGAATAAAATTGTCCGGGCAGTCGCCCTTATTTCCTTTGCGCTTCCAATGTGGGCACAGCCTATTCCTGTCCAAGTCGATGGTGTAGTTGCTCAAGTCGGTAAGGAGGTTATCCTGAATTCAGACATTGCCATGCAGAAAGAGGCCTTGGCTCGTGAAGGTCAAAGCTTGGATAATTGTCAAATGCTCCGCGAGTTGATGCTCGAAAAGTTGCTTATTCACCACGCCGCTATAGACAGTGTCATTGTAGCCGAAGAAGAAGTAGATGAGAATATAGATCGACGTATTGAACAGCTTGTTTCTCAGATCGGTACCGAGCGTCGCTTGGAAGAATACTACAAGAAGACCATATTGGAAATAAAAGAAGAAATGCGTCCTCTGATGAAAAATCAGATGACCGCCCAACGGATGCAAATGACCATTACAGAAACCATCGAAGTGACTCCCAAGGAAGTGGACGATGCGGTAGCGCTGATTCCTGCAGATTCATTGCCTTTGATTGGAACGGAAGTGGAATTGGCCCAAATCATTATTGAACCCGAAGTGAGCAAGCAAGCAGAACAAGATGCCATTGACCGACTCACTCAATTGAGAGAGCGCATTCTTGGAGGCTCCTCGTTTGCCACGATGGCTATCCTGTATTCCGAAGATCCCGGATCCAATCGAAACGGGGGCGAATACAAAGGCATCAAACGGGGTGTTTTTGTGAAAGAATTCGAGGCCATTGCATTTAATCTGCGCCCAGGAGAGGTCTCTCCTCCGTTCCGCACAGAATATGGCTTCCATATTGTGCAGCTTCAAACCAAGCGTGGAGAAGAGTTGGATTTGCGTCACATCCTAATCAAGCCCAAAGTCGAACAAGCAGATTTGGATGCAGCCAAGAAGACCTTGGATTCGATCCGGACGGCGATTCTAGCCGGAAGCATTTCGTTTGAGGATGCTGCCGAAGCCTTTAGCTCAGATGAAGAGTCTAAGCTCAACGGCGGCGTTATGATGAATCCCATGACCACGGATGTGCGTTGGAACGTAGAAAATCTAGATCGAGGAATTTTTTACGCGATTGAGAAAATTCAATCTGGAGAGATTTCTGAAGCGGCGCTCGTGCGCAAGCCAGATGGCCAGGAGATATTCCGAATTCTCCAACTGCGCGACCGTGTAGCTCCACACCGAGCGAATCTGACACAAGACTTCAGTCTGCTCAAGAACTACGTCCAAAACCAACGCAAACAGGCTAAAATGATGCAATGGGTAAAGGATAAAAAGGCCGAAACCTATGTCTATATCGCCTCAGGCGAAAGCGACTGCGAGGTACTTTAAAATGTTTAAGCGGCCCCCCAGCGGGGCCGCTTCCTTTTTATCTTGTAGGGATGCGACAGACCCTTGCTTTACTGCTCTTTTTTATTGGCTTTTCCCTTACGAGTCTCGCTCAGGACATACGTTTGGCTCACATCGACCCCTTTATTGGAACGGGTGGCCATGGCCATACGCATCCCTCAGCGACGGCGCCTTTTGGCATGGTGCAATTAGGGCCGGATACCCGCAAAGAAGGCTGGGACGGCTGTAGCGGCTATCATTACAGCGACTCCACGCTCTATGGATTTAGCCACACGCATTTGAGCGGCACGGGGGTGAGCGACTATTCCGACATCCTCATCCGTCCTCTTACCGGTCCGGAGGATTTATCCGAAACCGTAGACTTTTTAAAATTCACGGAAAAAGCGGAAGCGGGCTACTATTCTGTTCAGCTCAAAAATGGAATCGAATGCTCCTTTACGGCCGATGAGCGCGTAGGTGTTCATTACTACAGCATGCCGGACAGGGAAGATCATATCGCTTATTTCCTTTTGGATTTGCGCTACCGCGATCAAACCCTCAGACAAGGAGCCTCCCTTTCTAAAGACGCTGAAGGCAGCCCTTATGTGTCCATACATCGCATCTCGAAAGGCTGGGCAAACGAGCAATCCTTGTATGCTTCCCTGCACGTGGAATCCCCTTTGATCCATATTTCGGGTCTGACCGAATTTGAAGAGGGCCGTTATCTTCTCCAAATCGAAATGCCTCGGCCTACCACTATGGAAGCCGGAAAAGAACAGGATATCTACCCGAGTCAAGTCATGTTCGCAGTCTCCCTCAGTGGCGTGGACAAAAAAGGGGCTGAGAACAACTACAAGGCGTGGAAGGATAGCCAAGCCGTAGGTGATATGGGCTGGATTAACTCCTTTGCTTGGACCAAGGCCAAGACCCAATTGGAATGGCAATCTGAATTAAATCGGGCCCAGGTCTCCGGTGGTAGCGAGGCCCAGAAGCGGATTTACGCCACGGCCCTCTACCACGCCTTTAGCGTTCCCAATCTTTGGAGCGATGCGGATGGTCGCTACCGCGGTATGGATAATGCCATTTACCAAGATAGCGAGCAGCCCCATTACACGGTATTCTCTTTGTGGGACACCTACCGAACGGCACATCCGCTTTACCTGCTTACTCAGCCCGAACGTGCCTTGGACTTTATTGAGACGATGCTAGACCACTACGATCAAACGGGTCGTTTGCCCGTCTGGGAATTGGCGGCTAACGAAACCAACTGCATGATTGCTTACCACAGCGTGAGTGTCATTGCCGATGCCATCGCCAAAGGATTTCTCGTAGATATCGACCGGGCCTTGACGGCGATGATTGGAACCGCCGAAGCTGACGTCTTTGGCCTGCCCACCTACCGAGACCAGGGTTACCTCAGCCTGCAGGATGAATCAGAATCCGTTTCCAAAACACTCGAGTATGCCTACGACGATGCCTGCATTGCATGGACCGCCGACAAAGCGGGTAAAGACTCCATTGCAGAGCATTTTTGGCAGCGCTCCCAAGCATGGATCTCTTTGTTGGATCCTGAGACCGGATTGGCCCGTCCTCGAGATAACGGCGCTTTTTTAAAACGCTACGAGCCCCGTGAAGTAAACAACAACTTCACCGAGGCCAATGCCTGGCAGTATAGCTTTTCGCCCATTCACGATTTGAAGCGTTGGCAGGAAATGCTCAGCCAATCCGGGTTTGCATTGGAGAGCCAGTTGGATGCGCTTTTTGATGCTTCTTCTCAAACCGTTGGCCGTGACCAAGCGGATATCACAGGCTTGATCGGCCAGTACGCCCACGGAAACGAGCCGAGCCATCACATCGCCTGGCTCTATGCCGCAACGGCCCATCCTGAAAAAGGCCATGCCCGCGTTCGTGAGATCTTGGAAACCATGTACAGCGACCAAAACAATGGATACCAGGGCAACGAGGATTGTGGCCAAATGTCCGCTTGGTATGTCATGAGCTCGTGGGGATTGTATCCCTTGGTACCGGGCGAAGCGCAGTACGCCCTTTCTGCACCGATTTGGGAGAAGGTGCACTTGCCCAAGGTGGGTTCAGAGGGTATTGCGTTTACCCGCAGAGGCCATGGCTCTTACCTCACGGGATGGGCACCAAATGACCGCGTTCTTAATTCCGAATTGCCCTCCTACCAAACGTATTTGAGTCAATCAGAGCTGGAAGCCCATACGGAGCATGTCTTCTTCACGAGTACAGCTATCCCAGAACTTGAAAAGACTTGGTCGACGTATGCCAATGTGCACCGCTTTGTGGACCGACGCGATTTAGATTTGATTCCGGCGCCTCAAATAAATGTCCCACGGCGCTTTGAAGGAAGCACTAGCGCGACCATCACCTATCCTTTCAGACGTAACAACGCACAGACCATCCCCATCTCAGAGAGTCGCACACTTAACATAATGAGTGAAGGGATGCATTCCAGCGCAGCTCACACGACAAAAAAACCCAATAACTGGAGTGTTCAGGTCCTGTCCGGAACTCCCAATCCTCAGTACAATCCAGGAGTCAGCGCACTTATAGACGGCGTTCGCGGAGACGCAGATTGGCGGAAAGGGGAATGGTTTGGGCTTCAAGGTCAGGACTTAATCGTGCTGATCTCCCCTCCTGCCGCTGAGCGCTTCAAACATTTAGACATCGACCTCAGCCTGCTGCACGACCAGCGTTCTTGGATTGCCTACCCCAAGCGCATAGAGATGTACCTTATCAAAGACAACGGACAAGAATGGCTGGCCGCTTGGTCGGATTACGACGAGATCCAGGATATTCCGGCCGAGATCATGCATTGGAAAAGCGACTACAGCCAAAGCGCCCCTTGGTGGAATCAGCCAAAAATTTCTGGTATCCGCTTCGAATTCAAAAATGCCGGTGTCCTTCCCGATTGGCACTTGGGAGCCGGGGGCGAAACCTTCATCTTCATCGACGAAATCTCCATTCAGGAATGAAACAACTTTTACTTGGATTATTGGCTGCCGCTGCCGTGAGCGCCGCCGCCCAGAACCTCCAAGACGTGAATGTCTTTATTGGAACGGAGCGCATGGGCCACACCTTTCCTGGGGCGGTGGTTCCCTTCGGGATGGTACAGCTCAGTCCGGATACGCGTTTGGTTCCCTATGCCTTGCCGAATGGTTCGTATAATCCCGAGGTATATGGCTATTGTGCGGGCTACCAGTATGAAGACCGAACCATTTACGGATTCAGCCATACCCATTTTAGCGGAACGGGGCACAGCGATTTAGGTGATTTTTCCATTTTACCCGTGAAACAAGGCCAATCCCTGCAGCCTGGCGATGGCAAGGATCCAGCCACGGGCTACTTCGAAACATTTGACAAGCAAACGGAGTCCGCCCAGCCTGGTTACTACCGGGTGCAATTGGAACGATCGGGCACCTTGGCTGAACTTACCGCCAGCACCCACACAGGCTTTCACAGGTATACGTATCCCATAGGAGACAGTGCCTCCCTCCTGCTTGATCTAGTCAATGGCATTTACGGCTACGATGGAAAAGTGCTCTGGTCTAGCCTGCGCGTGGAGAATGATACCTTGATTAGCGGGTACCGCCATGTGTCTGGATGGGCGCGCGATCGCTACATATACTTCGCCGCATCCTTCAGCCGACCTATTCAGAGCTACCGACACCAGAAGGACGACCAAACGCCCTACCGCGGTTTTTACCGCCGTTTCAAAGAGTTTGAGAATTTTCCGGAGATGGCGGGCCGGTCGGTTCGGGCCGAATTCACCTTTGCCCCAAGTGAAGAACCCCTAGAAGTCCATTTTGCCATCAGTGGTGTTTCTACGGCCGGTGCGCTGGGCAATTTACGTGCTGAAGCGAAGCACTTTGACATCGCCAAGGCCGAGGCCCAAGGGCTTTGGAGCGCGGAGTTGGACAAGATTCAAGGCGAGTTTCTTTCGAAGGGTGATCGGACAACGTTCTACACCGCACTTTACCACAGCTTGATTGCACCCCATGTTTTTCAAGACGTGGATGGTCAATACCGCGGCCTAGACGGCAATGTTCACCAAGCGGAAGGCTTCACCAACCTCACCGTATTCTCGCTGTGGGACAGCTATCGAGCGCTACACCCATGGTTCAATTTCTTCCAGCCCAATCACAACCGAAATGCCGTTATGTCTATGCTAGCCCACGGCGAACAAAGCGTACATAAGGTCTTACCGGTATGGAGCCATTGGGCCAATGAAAACTGGTGCATGATTGGTTACCACGGTGTCAGCGTGTTGGCGGATGCCGCCGCTAAGGGCATGACGGGCATAGACTGGGACCTGGCGCTAAAGCTAGCCGTGAGTTCGTCGAGCTGGCGTGGGTACGACGGTTTGGGAGCCTACATGGACCTTGGCTATGTGCCAGAGGATGTGACCGGATCGTCGGTGAGTAAGACCTTGGAGTATGCCTACGACGATTGGTGCGTGGCGGAATTAGCCAGACGCCAAACCCCTTACCACAACTTCTATACGGGCACCGACCACCCCAATATTCGCTTGAACAAGGCCTACTTAAAGCGTTCTCAAGCGTTTAAAAACACCTTTGACCCACAGATCCATTGGGCGCGTCCACGACTCAGCAGCGGAGTTTATAAGGCGGAATTTGACCTTCTCAGTACCCACAACCAAGGCTTCATTGAAGGAAATGCCTGGAATTACAGCTTTTACGTACCGCATGATGTGCCCGGATTGATACAGGTCATGGGCGGCAAAAAGATCTTTGTGCAGCGTTTGGACTCGCTTTTCACCATGGAATTGCCCGACGAAGCCATCGCACACACGGAAGATGTGACGCGCGACGGACTGCTCGGAAACTACGTGCATGGCAATGAGCCTTCTCAGCATATTCCGTATTTGTACAATTGGACGGCGGATCGTTCGAAGACGCAGTATTGGGTCCGAACCATATGTCGCGAGATGTATGGTCCTGAAACGGATGGCCTTTGCGGCAACGACGACGCGGGCCAAATGTCCGCCTGGTACCTATTCAGCTCCCTAGGGTTTTACCCGGTCACCCCTGGATCCGCCAGCTACGAGTTCGGTAGTCCCACATTAAAAAGCGCCAGTATTCAACTGGAAAATGGCAAGCGCCTTCGCATTGAAACGGTCAAACAGTCGGCTAAAAATGTATATGTCAAGGAAGTACTTTGGAACGGAACAGCCTTGCTAGGACATAGCATCTACCATCAGCAATTGATACAAGGTGGCACAGTTACCTTTGTCATGACCAATAAACCCCAATAAACATGCGATTCCTGTTTTGGCTCGTGGCCCTGATTTTGGCCGCACAACCTGTTTTGGCGCAGCCCATTCCACACCCTAGCAACGGCCGTGCTTTTGAGGAGGATATCGTTACCCGGGTTTACATTGATTTACCGGCGGATACCCTGAATTGGATTCTGCAGAATGTGACGAGCGATCGGGAGTGGCATGCCGATTTTGTCCACATGCATAATGGCCAAGCGGATACGGTTAATGATGTGGGCTTCCGACTCCGAGGGAATACCTCGCGCTATTCTGGCAAGAAGTCATTCAAAATCAGCTTCAATAGTTTCACCTCCGGAGGACGCTGGGAAGGCCTGAAGGAGTTGAATCTCAATGGAGAACACAATGACCCCAGCATGAGTCGCGCGCGGATGGGTTGGCATTTGCTCAGCGATGTGGGCCTAAGTGCCTCGCGAAGCAATCATGTGCGACTTTATATTAACGGCGACTATTTTGGCCTCTACGCCAACATAGAGCACATCAACGATGACTTTGTAGAGCGACGCTACGGTGGCAAAGCAGGGAACCTCTACAAGTGCTTGTGGCCTGCCTCGCTAGCCTATTTGTCGAATGACCCCAATGATTACAAATTCACGTCGAGCGGCCGCCGTGCATACGAGCTCAAAACGAATAAAGGGGCCGATGACTACAGTGATTTGGCCAACTTCATTCAAGTGCTCAACCAAACAGCCATCGCAGATCTGCCTTGCGCTTTAGAGGCCATATTTGATGTAAATGAATACCTCTATACCCTGGCATTTGAAATTAGTACTGGCCACTGGGACGATCACGCAAACAACCAAAACAACTTCTACCTCTACCAATCCCCTGAGGATGGCTTAATGCATTTCATCACCTTTGATTTGGATAACACCTTTGGGGTGGATTGGATTGGGCAGGATTGGACGACTAAAAATATTCATGCCTGGGGCAAGCAAAACAACGGTTACCCGCTCTACGATCGCGTGACCTCAGTGCCTGAATACCAACTTCGACTCCAACTCTTCTTGGCTGCAATCGATGCTCAAATGAGCTCGAACGCCTACATCGCGCGATCACTGGGTTACCGAGATCAACTTCTCGGCTACGTAGGTCCGGATCCTGCCTACCCCTTGGACTACGGTTATGATTCATTGGACCTTTATGATGCGTGGCATTTTCCATCTGGAGGCCATGTAAAGGAAGGGATCTTCCCCTTCATCAACCAGCGTGTAAGTAACACCCAGAATCAGCTTATTTCGGGAAATGCAGATCCTATTCTATGGCGCCCTCGCCTCCAAGGGGCGAGTAACCAAGGGCCTATTCAAGCCACCGTGGTTCTGCTTGATGAAGCTACTCCAAACTCTGTACTCCTTCAATACCGTGAGACTGGGACCACGGTTTGGACGGCTGTGGATCTATATGATGATGGCATGCATGGAGATGGTGCCGCCGGGGATCGAACCTATGGCAACGGTTTCAGCGTTTCTGGCAGCATTAGCCAGCTAGATTATCGATTTGCCGCCCAGGACGTTCAAGGTCAATTGGGGCAGTGGCCATGCACCTATGCCACGCATAGCCTCCATCCTTTTCCTGCCATTGTGATTAATGAGGCGCAATCGGCTAACCAAAATACAGTCTACGATCAGAACGGGGATGATTCGGACTGGTTGGAACTCTATAACCCCTCGTTTTCGAGCACTTCGCTTGTGGGGCTATACATAAGTGATGACCCGAGCGACCCCGATGCCTTCCACTTCAAAGGAGGCAGTCTTGCCGGCCAAGGCCACACAGTTGTTTGGGCAAGTGATGACAGCAGCTTGTATGACAACCATGCCCCATTCAAACTGAGTTCGGGAGGGGATTGGCTTGGTCTGTACTTTAAAGACCCCAGTGGTAGCTTTCATTTGCTCGACGAAGTCCAGATTCCCGCTTTGGCCCCCGATCAATCCTATGGTCGCATCACCGATGGTCATATGCAGTGGGTCGTCTTTGATCAGCATCCTACACCATGGCAAAACAATGCCGGAACCTTCGGAATCCCTGGGGACCTCACCTTAGACTGGCGAGCCTTCCCTAATCCATTCCGAGAGGCTGTTTGGATTGACCATGAGTCCGATTTATATAAGGACGTTCATCTTCGTATCACAAGTGCCTTAGGCCAGACCGTCTATGAGGGGGACCAGCAGCTGCCCTATCGCTGGGAAGGTGCCGGACCGGGACTCTATTATATCGAGATTTATTCTGGAATTCACCTGACCCAGACCCTGACGGTGATCCAAGTTCCATGATAAAACAGGCCCCTTGTGGGGCTGACTTGGCAAAAGTTTAGCTTCTGTGCTTAAGCCATTAATCGTGTGTTTTCCGTCACTGGAGCCGCACCATCGTAGCGGCCTGGGACGGGTTGATAGTCGAGGGCTTCGTTGCAGCCAATTTCAGACGTGAAGTATCCGAAAAGTGTCAATTCTTTGAGCACGGAGAAATAGTGTAAACCTTCTGCTTCGCGGCGCTCCTCATCCACTTTTTTCAGGATGCCCTCGCGATAGAAGGAACTGGCTTGTGCGAACGAAGTGCCACTTAGCTCGTCTGCCGCAACGTCCAACGCCAGCAAACCTTCATTCACCGCATCGCGGTGCTCTTGGCCATAGCAATCGGCCAGCATCAAATCGATGAAGGAGCCCACTTGTGCTTCTCCGGCCCCAGCAGAGGTGGCTGTTTTCGGAAGTATCGTATCCGCAATGGCATTCAAGAAGGCCACGCGTTCGGGGTCTCCACTACCCACTGAATGAGCCGCTCGTGCGCAGGATTCCATCAAAATACTCGGAGCAATCAAAGTGCCTCCCAAAACTAAGGCCAAGCGCTGTACGGCAGCACGGCGGCTCATTTCGCCACCAAGGGCGATTTCACGGTAGCTTGAATTCTTTTCCATTACAGATTGCCTTTTTTAAGTTCTTCCACCGCGAAGTTGGCCGCACGTGCCGTCAGCGCCATATATGTCAACGAAGGATTCACACATGCCGCAGAGGTCATACAGGCCCCATCCGTGACAAACACGTTTTGAGCATCCCAAACTTGGTTGTTTTTGTTGAGAACCGAATTGCTTGGGTCGGTTCCCATTCGGGCTGTTCCCATTTCATGAATTCCCATTCCCAAGGCATAGTCCGAGTCGTAGCTGTACACATTTTTGACGCCACAGGCTTCGAGCATCTCTGCTGCATCTTCCGCCATATCCTTGCGCATCTTGATCTCATTTTCCTTTAGTTCTGCATCAACGGCCAAAACTGACAAGCCCCATTTGTCCTTTTTGCTATGATCCATGTAAATCTTGTTTTCATGGTAGGGAAGTACTTCTCCGAAGGCTGTCATGCCGATACTCCAGTCGCCAGGGCGCGATAAATCGTCTTTGAACTGTCCTCCAATTCCTAGTTCAGCCACGCCTCGGCTCCATCCTGCACGGGAAGCACCGCCTTGGTAGCCAAAGCCACGGAGGTAATCCCGGCTTTCCTGTCCAGGTAAATTGCGGAAGCGCGGCACGTAGAATCCCGTTGGACGTTTGCCGAAGTAATAGGTGTCTTGGTAGCCTTCGACTGAACCCCCAGCCCCCACACGGAAGTGGTGGTCCATTAGGTTATGCCCTAATTCACCCGAAGATGAACCTAAGCCACCCTCCCAAACATCGGTCGCTGAATTAAAGAGTACCCAGGTAGAGTTCATCGCCGACGCATTCAAGAAGACGATTTTGGCTTTGTATTCATAGGTCATATTGGTTTCAGCATCCAATACCTCTACACCCGTCGCTTTTTTGCTGTCTTTATCATACAAAATGCGAGTCACTATACTAAAGGGCCGCAAGGTTAAATTCCCAGTGGCTAGGGCGGGTGGCAAGGTCGAAGACTGGGTGCTGAAATAGCCACCATAGGGACAGCCCAACCAACATTTGTCTCGGTATTGGCAGTTGACCCGGCCCGTATGGGGGACGGTGATGTTCGCCGAACGACCAATGATCAAACGACGCTCCTCATTGTAGTGTTTGCGCAAGCGATCCGCCACATCCTTTTCTACGGCATTGAGCTCCATCGCGGGCAAGAAATCTGAGTCAGGCAAATACGGTAGGCCCTCATAGGACCCTTGAATTCCTGCCCATTTCTCCGCATGAGAATACCATGGGGCTATGTCGTTATATCCTATGGGCCAAGCCGTTGCAACGCCATCCTTCTCGTTGGCTTGGAAGTCCAAATCACTCCAACGGTAGCTTTGACGACCCCACATCAAGGAGCGTCCCCCGACGTGGTATCCACGATACCAGTCAAATCGTTTGACCTCGGTATAAGGACATTCCTTGTCTTGAACCCAAAAATGGGGATTGATTTCATTCAACGGATAATCGCGACGCAAGACCGGATTGTCTTCTTTTTGCTGATTGGTCGCTCGTCCCCGGTGCGGGAACTCCCAGGGATCCATGTTGGTCGTAGGATAATCCGTGACGTGTTTCACATCGCGCCCACGTTCTAGCATGAGGACCTTCAGCCCTTTTTCGGTGAGCTCTTTCGCCGCCCAGCCGCCTGAAATTCCGGAGCCGACAACAATCGCATCGTATTCATTCGTGTTTGCCATAGGGGGGAGGAGTTGAAGGGTTGAAGGGTTGAAGAGTTTAAGGGTGGGCAATTTTTTTAGCGTCGATGTTTGGGTACAGTGCAGACATGCTGGATCGCAGGGAGGGCATAGGATCCCCTTCAATGAGATATTCCAAGGCCACATAGCCTTTGAATCCCGTGCTTTGAATCGTGTCCATAATCGCCGGATAGTTCACTTCTTGGAAGTGGTCGGGCTCCATGCGGCCTGGGACTCCCGCTACGTGGTAATGCTTAATGAACGGCCAGTGCTTCTTGATCGTGGCTATAATGTCCCCTTCCATGATTTGCATGTGGTAGATGTCATACAAAATGCCAAAACTGGGAGATTGCAATCGCTGAGCAAGATCGAAGGACCAGGCCGAATTATCCGCCATGTAGTCGGGATGGTTCACTTTACTGTTAAACACCTCCATACAAAGCTCTACACCGTGTTCTTCGGCTAAAGCGACCAATGGCCGCAGCCCTTCCAATGCGTTCGTCATCCCCTGCTCCTCGGTCATGCCTCGGCGATTTCCTGAAAAACAGATTAAACGTTTGTATCCGGCTTTTGCCACTCGGGGAATCATCTCGCGGTAGCGAGACTGCAGCGCGGCGTGGTGTTCCGGATGTATAAAGCCATCCACTAAATTCCACTCCGCCCCATTGCACATCGAAGAATCGAGGCTGTGCTTTTGAAGGGTGGGCCAATCATTTGGGCCGACCAAATCAATCGCGTCCAATCCAAGTTCTACAGCGGCCCCACAAAGCCGTTCAAGCTCCCAGCCTTCGAGGCACCATCGGGCAAAACTCGTTTTATAGCCTAGGTCGACCGGACGTTGGGTGGACCAGACTCCTGGTTTCCCCAAGGGCTTCAAAGAATTGCTTGCCATTAGCAAAGGGGCCGCCGCCAAGCTGGCGCCGGCTCCTGCCAAAGTTTTAAGTACGTTTCGTCGATTCATCCGTTCTTAGGCCCTTTGACGCTTGCGCATGAATACAAAGAGGCCCGCAAAGGCCAAAATCAACACTGCAGGTAAAAACAGCGTGGTACGCAGCACCGTCCGACCAGCTTCCACCGCATCCAAATCCACTACTAAGCCTTCATAGTAGCCTCCCATCAGGGTCATGTAAATGGAGACGGCAAACATTCCGGCCGCGCCCATGACAGATAAACCTAGCGCTCCCGTGTTGGGAAGGTTTTCGGCCACAAAGCCAATCATGGTTGGCCAAAAGAAGGTGACGCCCATTCCAAAGACCGCCGCGCTCACAAAGAGCATCCCTCCGTCTTGCGTAGCGAGCATGTAGAGTCCCAAGGTGGAAATGAGCGCCGAAGCTAAGAGCATTCCGGAAGGCTTGAGGCTTTTGACCACTCCCGCCGCGAAGCCACGACCCAGGGTCATCACCCCGGCAGAAATGAATAAAATGAGAATCGCATTTTCAGACACAGAATGCAGCAAGACATCCACATACTGGCCAGTGAAGAGCTCCGTAACGGAGGTTCCTAGCATACAGACCATCAGAAACAAAAACAAAGGCTGCAAGAGGTTCCTATACATATCTGATTCAGAAACGCCTGATTTAACTCTCTGTGTCACTGGGAATTCCATTCGGCTAAACCAATAGCCGTAGATCCCCAGAGGAAGGAGCATGGTGGCCATCTGCCACTGCCAACCTATTCCAAGATGCCCAAAGCCAAAACTTATCAAGGTTCCTAGCACAATACCCCCAGGAAACCACAAATGAAAGTGGTTGAGTTTTGTAGTCTGGTTTTCCGGGTAAATGGAAGCAACCAAGGGATTGCACACTGCTTCGACCAAGCCATTGCCCAAGCCAATCATCAGGGTGGATAGAAATAAACTGAGATAGCCACCGGCAAAAATGGTCATGACAATTCCTCCCAAATGCATGAAGAAGGCCAATCGCATCAGGAGCTTCATCCCAAGTCGATCTACAAGCATACCCCCTAAAACCATCGAAATGGGAAAGCCCCAGAAAGCCGTCGCTGTGATCGTGCTGATTTGGCTTTCCGTCAAGTCGAATTGCCCTTGTAATTCGTTTAAAATTCCCGCTCGAATACCAAAACTCAGCGATGTCACCACGAGCGCAAAACAGCTAGCAATAAATAAGGCTCTACGATTCATAAGAAGCCGGATAGGATTAGTACATTGGGCATGCTACAATTTAGGACGTAAATGGTTACTTTGAAACTTTATACGGCACATTAAAAACAGAAATGATTTTGAAAGCACTTCGATATGGCATGATAGGCGGAGGTCCCGGGGCCTTCATAGGGAACGTTCACCGTATCGCCGCCCGGCTCGATGGCCTTTATTCCCTCACGGCAGGGGCTTTCAGCTCTGACTTTCATAAATGCAAAGAGACCGCTGCCGAGCTGAATATCGCACGTGCTTATCCGAGTTGGGCAGAAATGCTACAAGCCGAATCAGCCCTTCCGGCGGATGAACGGATCGAGGTCGTTGTCATCGTTACACCCAACCATTTGCATGCAGAAGCAAGCATAAGCGCACTTGAAGCTGGCTTCCATGTCATCTTAGACAAGCCGCTATGTACCTCGATGGAAGAGGCCAAGGCCATACGAGAGGCTGTCCATGCCGCCCAAGCCCGTGGCCTTCACTTCTGCTTAACCCATACCTATTCGGGCTATCCCATGATCAAAGAAGGGCGTGCCCAGGTGGCTGCTGGCCGGATAGGCCACGTGCGCAAACTCTATGTCGAATACCCCCAAGGCTGGCTTTCCACCCTCTTGGAGGGAGACGGTCAAAAGCAAGCCAGCTGGCGAACCGACCCTGCGCGGTCGGGACGCGTCGGCGCCATGGGCGATATCGGCACGCATGCTTTTCAGTTGCTAGAATATGTGTCCGGCGAGCGGGTTACTGAGGTATGCGCCGACTTGCGCGCGGTGGTCCCCGGCAGGGCGCTGGATGATGACGGAGCCGTGTTGTTCCGCACAGCCTCAGGCGCCTCAGGCGTGCTCATCGCCACTCAAGTAGCAGCAGGAGAGGAAAATAACCTTCGCATTCGCGTGTATGGCGAAAAAGGCGGGCTAGACTGGCAACAAGCAGACAATAACAGCCTTGTCATCAAAGCACTTGACGCGCCCGAAATCCGTTTGCGGGCAGGCGGTCCTGGCACCTCTGCCATCAGCCAAAAGCACACCCGCGTTCCTGCCGGTCATCCCGAAGGCTATTTGGAGGCATTTGCCAACCTCTACCGCAACTTCGCATGGCAAATTGCTGCATCGCGCGGACTGCACGAAGCGGATCCAGACTTGGACTTCCCCGGAATTTCGGATGGCGTTCGCGGGATGGCCTTTATTGATGCGATTTTGCGTTCACAGGGAACTTTTGTCCCTCTCAAAGATTAAAGCATGAAAACCGTCCAAGGCCCTGCCCTATTTCTCGCCCAATTTGTGGACGAAGTGGCGCCATTCAATTCATGGAAGAGCATATGTGCCTGGGCGGCCAGCCTAGGCTATCAAGCCGTGCAAGTTCCCACATGGGACAAGCGTTTGGTCGATCTGGAAAAAATCGCGACAGACCCTGCGGCCGCAATAAAATGGCAAAAGGAGGCGCGGGACGCCGGAGTGGAGATTTCGGAATTATCCACCCATCTTCAAGGGCAGCTCATAGCGGTACACCCGGCCTACAGCGAGCAGTATGATGCCTTTGCGCCCCCCGAGGTCCATGGCAATGATGTCAAGCGTCAAGCCTGGGCCAAGAAGCAACTGCTTTGGGCGGCACAAGCCTCCGCAAATTTGGGATTGAACGCACATGCCACCTTCAGTGGATCCCTCGCCTGGCCCTACCTATACCCCTGGCCCCAACGACCTGCAGGACTTGTTGAAACCGCCTTTGAAGAGCTTGGCAAACGTTGGAAGCCAATTTTGGACGCCTTTGACGCTGCAGGCGTAGACCTCTGCTTTGAATTGCACCCCGGGGAAGATTTGCACGATGGGGTGACCTTTGAGCGCTTCTTGGAGGCGCTAGACCACCATCCCCGCGCCAACATTTTGTACGACCCCTCCCACATGGTGCTACAGGGTATGGATTATCTGGCATTTATAGACCATTACCATGCCCGCATCAAGATGTTCCATGTCAAGGATGCCGAGTTCCTTCCCTCAGGCAAGGCAGGCATCTACGGCTCCTATTCAAGCTGGATAGATCGCCCTGGGCGCTTTCGGTCCGTGGGAGATGGCCAAATCGACTTCCAAGGCATCTTCAGCAAGTTGGCGCAGTACAATTACGAAGGATGGGCCGTCCTAGAATGGGAATGCTGCTTGAAAGACGCTGCCACAGGCGCACAAGAGGGGGCCGAACGCATCTCCGCCTACATCATCCCCGTCGCCACGCGCGCCTTCGACGACTTTGCCTCCACAGGCATAAAGCACAGCACCAACCGCCGAATGCTCGGCCTAGACTAAGACCCTTCAACCCTCCCACCCTTCCCCGCCATGAAAACCTTTTCACTTTTCACATCCCTCGCTGCGCATGCATTGCTCATTTCTGCCTGCAGTAACCCATCAGAAAACATGGAAAGCGAGGCTGAAAACACCGAGACCCTCATTTCCCAAAATTTCTTGACCGACGACGAAGTACTCGACGGATGGGATCTTCTATTTGACGGAGGAAGTCTTTCAGGCTGGCATATCTACGGAGGCAGTCCCTCTGAGGAGTCTGGTTGGACCGTTGAGGACAATGCCCTCACATTTAATCCAGGCCCAGAGGATGGCCACGACTTGCTTAGTGATGACGAATTCAGCCATTTTCATCTAAGCTTAGAATGGAAAATTTCGGAAGGGGGAAACAGTGGAATTATGTTTTATGTCAAGGAGGACCCTCAATACCCATACCCATGGCTGACAGGGCCCGAAATGCAGGTCTTGGATAATGGCACGGCGGACCGGACCGGCCATGCGGACGCCGCCTACCCAAAACACCGCGCTGGGGATCTGTATGACTTGATTTCGTGCTATGAAGAAGTCGCTCATCCAGTAGGCGAATGGAACCATGCAGAAATTGTCGCTTTGGATGGTGATTTGACCTTTAAACTTAATGACGTGGTGGTCGTAGAAACAACATTGTGGAATGAGGACTGGAACGCCTTAGTCGAAGGCTCCAAATTTGTGGCCATGCCGGACTTTGGCGCCTTTCAATCAGGTAAATTATGTCTCCAAGACCACGGCAATAAGGTGTGGTACCGGAATATTAAGATTAAGCGATTCTAAGTATTTCCAACGTTTATCTAATGGCCTATCACCGAAACCGCTCACATCTGGAGCGGTTTTTTTGTTATGTGCCTGTGTACAGGGATACTAGTTTATACTTTTAGGCATGACTCGTATATTCTTCAGCCTGCTTTTATGCAGCTCGACCCTTTTTCTTGCGGCCCAAACGCTTCCGAGCAAACGCAGCATTAAAAAAGAAGTCCGGGCATGGCAAACCCAACAGAATCTTGAATTCCAAACAGCGGGGAAGAGCCCTCTGGATTCCGCTGATATTTTGGATTTTAAAGCGCTTCCCTTCTACCCGATCAATTTCACTGCATATCAAGTCGTGCGATGGGAGCGCTGTGAAGATTCAACCTGGTTTGAAATGACAAGCACTACGGCCCGCCGGCCTATCTATCGGAAGTATGCCACACTCTATTTTACACATACAGATGGCCAGACCTATGCTCTGACAGCCTATCAATCGAAGGACTTGATACAGGTCGCGAAATACGAGAACTATCTCTTCGTTCCCTTTGGCGATGCCAGCAATGGGACGGTCAGCTATGGGGGTGGCCGCTATGTGGAAGTCACACGTGGCGAGTGGGTTTTAGATTTCAATAAAGCCTACAACCCTTACTGCGCCTACTCTGGCCGTTATTCATGCCCAAAGGTCCCTGTTGAAAACATTCTGGATATTCCGATACTCGCTGGTACCCAATATGACGGAGGGCACTAAATCCGCGAGCAGCGCTCGGCGCTAGTCTTCTCCTAGATGTCTGCATGCCAAACGGCGCTTTATTCTTCGGGGATCGTAATCGGGGCGTTTAAGCTCGCTTTGGCATACTCCGAAGACTCCTTCAGGCATTCCATCGCCGCCTTACCGGCTTGGCATTCATCCTGTTCAATAAAATAGTACTGCATTCCGGCTTGTTCACGAGCGGCAAAAATGCGCGTCCAGTTAATTTGACCCTGACCTACCGGTACTTGAAGGCTGGAATCTTGAGGGTCCATATCCTTCACATGCCATAGAACAAAGCGACCCGGGTGCTGGGCAAACCAGCGTAAAGGGTCCTGGCCCGCTTTTGCCACCCAAAAGAGGTCCATTTCAAAATCCACCCACCTCGGGTCACAGTGGGCCAAGAGAAGGTCATAAAAACTCTGGCCAGCCTCGTTTACTACCTGGAATTCAAAATCATGATTGTGGTAGGCTGCACGCATGCCACGCTTCTTCGCCTGACGGCCTAGCGTGTTCACATAATTCGTCACGTGGATGGCTCCTTCGGCCGTCACCCACTCGGGCATCATCCAAGGAATGATCACCCAGTGTTGCCCCATAGCCTCGGCGGCGTCTAGCATTGCAGGAATTCCTGCACTGTCTATGGCTTTCACCTCGTGACCAAGCAGCTCCAAGGGCATGTAATGTCCGCTCACAGAGTGCTGTCCATGGTCGTGGAGCATACGATTCCAGTTCGCGCCAGAAATGCCCAAAAACATATGGTCCATGGGGCTCCATCCGAAGCTTTCAGCCAATGTGAATCCCATTTCTCCTGCAGAGGCCAAGGCGCCATCTATTGCCGCGGAGTCTCCCAGATTTTCGCGAATGGTATAGACTTGGTAGCCAAGTTCTTCATGCGCTAGCGTCGCATTTTCACTCTCCGGAGCTTGGCATGAAAACAAGGTGACCGCGGCGATTCCAATGAAGAGGGTATGTAAGCGCATCCGATATGATTTTTGTTTAAGCCCTACAATGTACGGGGGAAATAATCCCATCAATGCCCGGCTGGGCTCATTTTTTTTGCTCTCGATACTGGGCCAAGGCCTCGTAGCGCAATCGCACGGCCCACGCAGCATAGGAGCTTACTTTCATGCCGATATGGCCATCTAGGAAGCCCCCACGCAGCACAAAATGCTTGAAAAACCGATAGCCCGGTTTGATCCAATAATGGTAGAAGCCCAGCTCACCCGTGCGGCCATCATAATCCTGTGCTTGCCATGCGGCATAGCGGCGAAGCTTGGCTTCCCAAGCGGGGATACCTTTGTAGGTATCGTGATTTAATCGTGCCTTTAGGCTTCCCACATGGCCATGGGTAATGATTTCGGAATGCACATGCTTTTCCTCGTACCGGCATAGGTCCCTTTGAAAGAGTCGAATCACCTTATCCCCTTGCCAACCGCTGTAGCGAACACGCTTGCCAAGAAAGTGATTTGCCCGGTATATCCAGAAGCCGGCTTCATTTGCTTCGCGCGTCGATTTTAGATGGTGTAACTCGTCATGGAGCGCGGGGGTTAGCCATTCATCGGCGTCAAGTAAAAGAATCCACTTGTGTGTGGCTTGAGGAATTGCCCAGTTTTTTTGGGAGGCCGAATTTTCATAGCTCCGTTGTATCACCCTAGCGCCAAATTTCTCTGCAATGGCCAGGGTTCCATCCGTGCTGAACGAATCTACCACGAGAATTTCATCTGCCAAATCCGCCGCCGAAGCGAGGCAGCGCGCGAGCACATCCTCTTCATTGAAGGTGGGAACAATCAAAGTCCATTTCACAGCACGAAGGTAGGAAGTGTCGCCGTCTCCGCGAGGAAGCATCCCGAGCGGTTTCAGGGTACATTTGGCCAATGCAAGGGGAATCCTACTGGAGATTAGCGAAACGAGGCGAAGCACTACACCGCGATCGCGCCTCGAAGTTCTACGCCTATGCCCAGGCCTGCAGCAGCCAGGAAGAAATGGATGCCTTCTTGGCTGAACTGAAAAAAATCCATCCAAGCGCCCGACATTTTTGCTGGGCAGCCCGATGGGGACAGCCTCTCGAAGAACGCGCCCATGATGGCGGAGAACCTGCGCATAGCGCTGGCAGCCCCATTCTCCGCGCCCTTCAGAGTGCTGGGGTACTGCAATCAGCCGTCGTGGTGGTCCGATACTTTGGCGGCAGCAAGCTCGGGATTCCCGGGCTGATTGCCGCCTACCTGCAGTCGGCCTCGGAAGCGATTGGACATGCTGGAAGTGTGGAGGTTGTTCCCATGCAACAGGTCCGACTTTGGCATTCCTATGATGTGATTGGATCAATGGAGTTAATTCTCAAACAGTCCGAGGCCCGCATCTTGGAGCAAGAATTTGCTACGCATTGCATAAGCCTAGTAGAATTAGCCGTTCGAGATTGGCCCTTGATGGAGGGGCGACTTCTTGCCTTTCCTGACATTCGCGTAGAAGCGCTCGGACAAGGCTAGCTCCCTGAGGAGAGCTCCCCAAGGCTGAGTACATAGCCAGATCTTTCTTTCATAAAATCCTCGACTTGTGGATACTTACTGAGTAAGTAGCGTGTTTCTGCGATGGGCATCTCGAGGACGATCGATTCTTCTGTGAAGAGTACTTCGTTGGTCAAAACTTCTCCATAGAGCGCTTGATGCCATCCTATGATAGCTGGTGCCTCGTGATGGGCGAGCACAGTGCTTCCTTGGCGCACGATAAATGCACCCCGTTGCACGAGGTAGTAATGCTGAATGTTGGACGGGTCAAGTTCCAAGGCGTCGAGGGACTCAAAAAAATCCAAGTGAACGGCCGCAGCAAGCTGCTGAAGGGCTTCTCTCGGGAGTACGTCAAACGGTCGGACTCGCCTCAATTCCTCTGTCATTCGCTGAACCGCAGAATTTAGGGTCATCTTGATTTACATTTTTGCGTAGGCTAAAGATAAAACCTACGATTTCCAGTATTGTCTACTTAATCTATCCAAAAGTTCATCAAAAACTTGGACGACCCCCGGCAGTATCAGCTCAGGAAAAGAAGGTTAAAAGGCCCATAAGCACCCCGTAGACGATAAAGAAATATAGGTAACGGAAATCAAATTTTTCCTGGAAGCGATACCGAAACGCCGTCACATTGATGAGAGAACTAAAATTGGTTAAGATGCTGTGCAGCACCACCCCACCCCAAGAAATACAGAGGGCTGTGAAGCCCTGAGCAAGAATACTCAAAACTGCTTGCAGCGACATGACTTTAAAATGGCCCAGAGATCGAAGACCGGCCACTTGGCTCTTGATTTGGCTTAAAAAGGCCAAAGAAATGATACTGAAAACTCCAAACTCCGTAATGACTAGGGTGTCCCAGAGCCCTATATCCTTCTGTAAATATCCGTATACCGGAAAGTAGGTTCCCCATATGAATCCCACTAAAAATGGAAGTATCCGGCGCCATGGGGAAATAGAGGCCCAGGTCTTTCTGTCCTGCCAAATAACAAACAGCTGTCCGATGAATAGAATCACGATAATTCCAATGGTCAAACGACTGATTTCTTCGTCTAAGGCCAGACCGCCTATGACCGTTCCAAAAATCAGATGAATCGAACCGCCAAAAAACACCAATTGCGCGGGCATTCGATTGAGTGAAATGGCAAAGACTATCAATCCAATCCCCCCGTACATCCCCAAAAGAAAGGCGGGGAGTGCCTGTGCAAAGCCTTTAGCCACTGAGGGCAATCCAAAGTCCATGAGGAAGCCTCCACACAAGAGAATACTCACGGCCACGACCGCTCTAATCCAAAGCATAGCCAGAGGATAGCGTCGCATACCCTTTGAACGCCACGCCAGATTGGCACGGGCAAAAAGCAAGAGACTCGCAAGCTCTGCCGCCGCCGCATAGGGGACCATTTCAGCCAATTCTATCATGACTGCAAAGATGCTCAGTAAATTTCAGGTACAAATGCTGTACTTTAAGCATGCCAAATGATCATTTTGCTATGTTTCAACCTAGATTCATCTCCCTTCAGCGCGATTTAGCAAGAAAGTTGGGTCGCCCTATTCTTCAAAAGTCCGACGCACTAGCGCTGGAAGCTGCTATTTTCAAATTTACTGGGAAGCTCGTGAGTTACAACACGATTCGGCGCTTCTTTGGCTTAGCGCCGGGCGGAGAACCTCGTGAGTCTATTCTCGATATCTACGCGGAATATCTTGGCTACCCGAACTATGAAAGCTATAATATCAGCCAAGAGCGGCATACATTCTACACCGACTGGCAATTCACTGCGACAAAATCCAGCTGGACCCAAGCCGAGCGGGATGACCTAGTGACCCGCGCAATCGAGGAAGACCGGGTCGCGCAATCCATGATTCTTTTCATTTTTCAGCGCTTGTATGCCACTGAACCTTTCGAAGCCTGGATTCCATGGCTAAAAAGCCCAGGTTGGCATGAAAATGCGGATTCCTTTGGCCTACGCATGTTCTACACAAACACCTTCGCTGATTTAATTAGAAAGCGAGTACGGAATGAAACTGAAGCGAGGGAACTCCTGCAGCATGATGTCATCGTGGAGTGGGTGGTTCACTTTTTTGTGGACTACAGCACCTTGATGGACGGATATTTCAGGCATACCTCTAAAGTGCTCTACAAACGTGATGGCACCAGTATTTTCACATCGGGCATTCAGAGCGTTTATTACATCTGGAACAACCAATGGGAGCGGGCGATTCCGTTTCTCCAAGAAGTTCTTTCGGTTGGTTACGATCCGGATTCATACCCCGTACTAAATTCGCGGTACTTCGCTTCGAGAGTGTACTTAGAAAAATATCAAGATGGCACGTTGAGCTCCACCTCCTTAGTACAGATTCAGGGTGCTTTTTCTCAGGAACAAAGCAATATGCATTTTTTATTGGCCCTGGAGTTGTTCCCCACCATGGCCCTTTGTGGATTTGCTCAAGAAATTCTTGACCTAGCCCAATTCAATACTGGCTTTAATACAGAGGTGATCCATTGGTCCGCCTCATTAGACCTGGACCTCATGCGTTTGGCTCTCATGAATGCCCACGCACTACTGGGCAACTATCAAGCGTTTAGTGAGCTAGAACAGCAAGTCTCCCCGAGCAAATGGTACGCCTCGTATAAGCGCTACCAAGAAGCTTTGTATTCACTCGCAGAACGTCGAATTGGCCGAAGTGAATTGCGTTTCGCTGACTCCCTGGCCTACTACCCCGGAATTGCTGCCCTCACATAACAAAAGCGCCCGTGCAGGGCACAGGCGCTTTCTTGGTTTGGTGTGAAGACCAGCTTAGGCCTTCCTTAGAATCTTCCAAACAGCGCATTGTGCTGCTGCCATGTCACATCCCTTATTGATTGAATCAAATAAAAGAAAGAATCTCATATGATGCAGGTACACGATGGGTACTTTTGTATGTCTTTTAAGCCTATAACTTCGTGAATGTTCCATTAACAGGCACCTAGCACAAGCTGAATCGAATTCCCTGATCGGTGCCTTTAAAACTCACCAGTCCCCAGGAAATAAGCGCCGCCAAGATCTGTCCTACTTCTTTCGTACTAAGGCCACTCCCTTTGGAAATGCGAGAAATCGAACTTCCCTCCTCCCCGCTTTCACTTAAAACCTTAAGGACTGCCCGATCGGCCTCTTTGAGTTCCTGACTGGACTTTTCGCGCTTCCAATATTCAATCAATACCCCATTTGCTCGAAAATTAGCCGCCCCTTGCCGGAAATACGCGTTCCATTCTCGCTCTGCATGACTTGTCGGAATATTCACCTTGTGCTTCACTTTCACTTGTCCCATTGAATTCAGGCCAAATTCCGATAAGCGTTGATCTTCCACCTCCTCATGGGCCTCGTGGGGTTTCTGACTCGAACGCGGGATGTCCACGACCAAGACGATCTTGCCCTCCACCTGATGCGCTTCTGCACTAAAGCGTACCGCAGGGCGGGTGTGCAAGTCGGCGGCGCCCTCGAGCATATAGAGTTCCTCCTCCCCGCGAACGCCTGCGATGACCCCGTTGTCCTTCACCCCAATGAAGAGGCGGCCGCCTTCGCTGTTGGCAAAAGCCACGAGGGTTTTGGCAATCTTGCGCTGACTATCGATCCGGAATTTGAACTCCCGATGCTGGCTTTCGCCCTGTCGAATTTCCTGAAGCAGATTCATCCCCTTGAATGTACAACCAAGCAGTGCTTACCTTTAAAATATGTCTTTTCTATCCGAATTCAAATCTTTTGCGCTGAAACGCAATGCCTTAGACCTCGCAGTCGGGGTTGTGATTGGCGCCTCTTTCCAGTCGATTGTCGATGCCTTGGTCAATAACGTGCTCATGCCCCCCATTCATGCCCTGAGTGGCACGGTCCCAGGCGAGGCTTGGGTGCTATCCCTAGCCGGAATCACTTTTGGCATTGGGGCGCTCACCAATGCCGTGATTCAGTTTATCCTGGTGGCACTTGCTGTTTTTTTCCTTGTGAAAGGCTTGAATGCACTACATCTCCATGACAACGATAAAAAACCCGTCGCCAAAGCGGATCCGAATACGAAGCTATTGGAGGAAATTCGGGATTTACTTAAGTCGAAGGGGTGAAGGGTTGAAGGGTTGAAGCCCTTTAGTTTTCTGGCTTTTTCACCTGATTATTTACAAAATCACGGCCCAAAACAATCGCGATGGTCAATATCGCTATTCCACTGGAAAATGTTCGCAGGAGGGCAAGCAAAGCGACTACAATGATCGTATTCACCCAACCCAGCCTCACCAAAAACAAGTAGTAAGCGAGTAATACGAGCTGGGCGCCATAGTACCAAAGGCTCGTCTCCCAGCCGCGACCAAGTAGGTTTTCTGACACCGTGTTTGCTCCACCCTCATTTCCCAGGTTAACCAGCAGCAAACTGACCAAGATGTAGCCAATGCTCAGAAGTAAAGTCCTCCGCGTCAGATACACCCTTAAACTCTTTTACTCTTAAACTCTTTTACTCTTAAACCCTTAAACCTCCTTCACAAAAAGCTCCTGCTTAAACCGAACTCGCGGACCATACACCCCTTCTGGGGCGCGCTTGCCGCAAGAAATGACCATGCAGATTTCTGCACCACTGGGTAAATCGAGCAATTGCTTTACTCGTTTCCCATCCATTCCCTCCATGGGGCAGGTATCAAAGCCATTGGCCGTCATGGCGAGCATGAAGTTCTCACAGGCCAAAGCGGTAGACTTGTGCGCCCAGGTCGACATGCCACTCAAACTGAACGGCCCACGTGGAATAGGGCCCGACAAACCTTTGAACCACACATACAATTGCTTAAACGGCCCAAAAATCCCCAACGGCCCCATGTTGTAGGCCAAAGGAATAATCTTGCTGTAGTATTGGTAGGGGCCTTTGAGGCGTTCCTTCCGGCCTTCGTCAAACTTGGCCAGCATCAGTGCATTCGTTTCGCGCCAACGATCGGGTCTGGCTACCGCGACAATCAGCTCTTGAGCGGTTTTTGCCGCCGGCTGACTCAAACAGAATTCGACCAACTTGGCCTTCTTCTCCGCAGAACGCACCCAGAAAAACTCCCAGGTTTGGAGATTGGATGAATTCGGGGCGAGCAAGGCTAAACGCAAGCATTCACGCATTACCTCCTCAGGAATGGGCGTGGCATCATACACCCGAACCGCACGACGGCCCTCCACCACATTTTTAAACGCTTCTGCATCCATTATGGG
>JAQWXR010000013.1 GCA_029254375.1 Schleiferiaceae bacterium
GCCAAGCCGCACCAGTTGGAGCATATCTGGGATGCCGACAATGCCATTACGACGCAGTTTCAGTACAACACCAGCGGCAGCATCACGCAGATCGACGACCCCAGTCAGGGCATCCCCCAGGAGTTTTATTGGAACGAGGCGCAGCAGCTCACGGGCGTGAAGAACCAACAGGGGGTGCACCACTACATCTACGACCACCAGGGGGAGCGCATAATGAAGTCCTCGCTGATCACTTCGACGGTCTACCGGGTCAAGTCCTTTTTGTGGGGACCGAGGGTAAAAGAGGTACCTTCAAAAGAAAAATGTCAGAGGTTGATACGAGCGCGTTACAGTACGTCTTTCCAGCTGAGTTGCTAAAGCACTTTACCATTGTTCAATCAGGCATCAAGACAGATGAGCCGACTGGTGAGGACTATCTGGAAGTGGTCTTTGAAGAGCAGAATGAATTGCCTGAGGGGTTTTCCAAGGAAGACTATGAGAGCAAAGGCTTTTTCAGTAAACGAGTTCAAGATTCCCCTTTACGCGGTCGAGCGGTGTTTTTGGAGCTTCGAAAGCGGCGTTGGCGACACAAAGTATCTGGAGAGCAGATTACTAGAGACTTTACATTCCTTGCCAAGGGCACCACATTTACCGCTGAGTTGGCGGATTTTTTAAAACAAAGAAATTGATAACCGCCTAGATCCAATCGCCACAGTGGCCTACTACTACAAGGTAAAACCCAAGAAAGCCAGCAAATGCTATCTGCGCCAAAAGGATGGTTTTGTGAGCTGGGATCAAGCGGCTCATGCTCAAGAGTTTATGGTTTACCCTAGAAACATCACTGCACGCCTTGCTATTGACGAATCCAGTCTCTCGCAAGGCGAGCTGCATACGTTTATCAGCTCCAGAGACACCAAAGGTCGCAAAGGCAAACTTGTGGCGATGGTCAATAGTACACGATCTGAAAAGATTGCCGAGGTGCTGTTTACGATCCCAAAGCAGGATCGCGAGAAAGTCATGGAAGTCACGATGGATATGGCTTCCAGCATGCGAAAAGCCTGCGAAGTGGCTTTCCCCAATGCAGTCCAGGTAACGGATCGATTCCACGTCATTCGATTGGTAACAGATGCCATGCAGCATGTGCGTATTGATCAGCGATGGAAGGAGTTAGATAAAGAAAATCAAGCGATTAGCAAGGCTCGAAGCCTCGGGACAAAGCATAAACCTACTATCCTCAGCAATGGCGACACCCCCAAACAATTGCTTGCCAGGGCCAAGTACGCGCTCTACAAATTGCCGCAGCAATGGACTCAGAGTCAAGTGCATCGAATATCATTGTTATTCCAGCTGTATCCAAATATTGAAAAGGCCTATAGATTGGCTTGGGACTTCCGAAGGATCTATGATAGCACATCAAAAGAGCACGCGATCACTGCATTACGTGATTGGATGAACCGCGCACATGAAGCTTCGATAGAGCATTTTGAGATTGCCAGCGACACCATTAATAATCACATCGAGGGCATATTGGCATTCTTCAACAACCGAAGCACCAACGCTCACGCCGAATCTTTCAATGCCCAGATCAAGCTCTTCCGAGCAAACCTCAGAGGCGTCAATAATCCCAAAATCTTCCTCTACCGACTCCAAAAAGTATTCGCTTGATTCAGGCTGCTCCCCATAAAAAAGACCTGTCCCAATACGAGCTGGCATTAATATCTCCTTAATGACAAATCAACCAGAAATGTTAATCGTTCCAAATAATGAAATATTTTCAAGGGGTACCATGTTTAATAAAGGGGTTGTCAGTGACTTGTATTCCGAAGAATTTCGGTGCAGATCTAACATGCCATTAATGCGAGTCTATGTTCGGAGTATTGACAGAGAGCGATTGAGTCGCGTCTTAAATTAAGAGAAATTGATAAATTGTTAATCTCGCCCTCATTATGATACGAATAACGATAATACTCTTTGCTGCATTTTCAATTGTTAAGATCATAAACTATGATAAGTATATTTTTAATCAACTTGAATATTCAGATCAGTATTTAGATTCATTGATTTGGATTCCGATAAAAGTTAATGACATTGCAATCTATCGAAAAGATGAACAATTGGTGCATGAGTATCAAATGGAAGACACGAGTAGAAGAATTTTCAATAATTTCAGCATAAATGATACAAATTCAATTGACGATGGAACTTCATATTTATTATATAATGAAGATGTGTCAATTAATTTAAAAAAATATTCTGGTGAATATTTCACGAATGACATCGTTTTTTTTTCAAAAAAATGGGGAATTAAATTTAATGATAAATTTCATACGGGATTATGTACATTCGAGTCATTCTCTAAAAGCAGTCCAGAATTAGCAAGATTGAAGAGATTACGATCCAGATCTTATTTTTTTATCTTTTTAGAATCAAATGGGACAATTTATCGATGCAATTTTGAGCATAATACGTTACAAGGAATTTGGATAGCATGGCCTTCATTTTAGTACCCGGACATTCTGAAGTGGTGGGTTCGGGAATCAAATTAGTAAATGTTTGTCGTAGAGTATTCATTGGACCTTTTAGTTAGTCGGTCCTGCGATGCAGGGCAGTATGAGGTAGTGTCCCATTTTGTGTGTCTGAGCATCACGATGCTATGGTTCCGCATGTAATCTTCCAGTTGTGCGGGTTACAGCAACTTGGCAATGTCCTTGCGTTTTTCGTTGTCGATGGAATCGATGTAGCTCATAGTCGTCTTCATCGAGCTGTGCTTGAATTGATCCATAATGACCTCGAGCGAAGCACCGCCCATCAATAGGGCATAGGCGTGGGAGTGGCGGGCTGTGTAGGTGGTGAGGTTTTTGGACAGCTCAAGTTCCTCGGCAATTTGCTTGAGTCCGATGTTGATCCTTCGTACAAATTCCTGTGTGTGCTTGTGCTGCTGCTCGGCGGTTTGACCTTCCCGTATAATGTCAAACACGTATTTATTCGGAGCGGGGTTTTCGATTCCGCGCCGGTGAATGACTTCGGTCAGGTGCGGGTTGATGACGGCGGTGATTTGCACCTGGTTGGCTTTGTTGGCGCGCTCCGTTTTCTTGCGCACAAACTGAATGACGCCCTCCTTCCAGTCGATGTCGCGCCACTTCAGGTGCACGATATCTTTGATGTTGCACCCGTTGGCGTAGTACGAGAAAAGCCAAAAGTCACGAGCAAGTTCTTTGCGTGATCCTGGTTTTACCGTAAGGGCTTTGATCGCCTCTACTTCTGTTTTTATAAGCGCCCGCTTTTTGTTCTGTGCCGCAGGGATTTGGTACTTGCCATGGGACTTTCTGCCAAAAGGGTAGTACTCATTGGCGAAGAGTCCATTGGCGATTCCGAAGTTGATGACCGCCCGCAGGGATCGCAAGTAAATGCCGATGGTGTTTTGCGACTTGCCCTGATCTCGCATGTGGGTTTCGTAACCTTCCAGGAATTCCGGAGTGAGATCATTCCACGTCAAGTGCTTTGAAAAGGACAATAGGCTGTTGAGCGCGCATTGATAGCTTGAGGTGGTGGACGATCTTCCCCCTCGACGCAAATCTTCGATGTACTCATTAAACACCCCTTGAAAGGATTTACTCGAGCTCGCGGGAATCGCCCAATTCTTCCAGCGCGCATCAAAGGCATGAAAGCTGAAGGGATGGATTGCTTCGGTGATTTCAATGGCCCGACCCTCTGCCTCACGCACCGTGTGAAACACCTCACGCTGGGTTTTGGACATCCGTTGTCCCGATTGGATTTTATCCCAATCCGCCTTTGATACCCCGCTCACCTCCAAAGGGTAGTACCGCTGCTTTCGGGCAAAGGTCACGCGCAACTTAACCGGAAAGACGGGGTCCGGCGACTCGTGGCCCTTAACCAAGGCCCGACGGGTGTCCAACACCACCTTAACCGCTAGCGTGCTCATGAATCAAAATTTGCATACAATTTGCATACAAAATTAGCGCAAATGACCGCAAGTAGCAATAGGATATCACCAAGAAAATTCTATAATTCACTATAATACAGCTACTTTAACGTGAATTTCTTTATTGGTCGTTTGCCTGATTTGGCTTATGTTTACGACTGTTAATCAGATTCATGATTTTTAAGAAATATAGTAAGGCTTTGGCGTCAGTAAGTTATTGATTTACAAACATTTAGAACCACTTCATGGAATCTCTCGGTATTCCAAAAGGGTGTACAGAATTTAATGAACATCTTACAGTGAGGTGATAGGATCATTTTGCTCCTGGATTTTGGAATACCTTAGGTTTTGTCAACCAATAATTTTCAAGCATCATGACCAAATGGACGGTAGCTCTTGCAATTGGCGTCTGCGTTCTTGCCTCCAATGCTAGAGGTCAAGAAACCCCACGTATCGTAAATGGTCAAGCACAAGTGGTACCTGGCTTTGAACAGCCGGATTCGTGGATTCGGGAGGATCTTTGGGTGGAGACAGAGTTTGATTCGGATGGAGATGGGCTTCTAGACCGAATGTATGTTGCAGTTACCCGCCCGGCGCAAACGAATTTTGGCCTAAAGCTTCCGGTGATCTATGAGAGCAGCCCGTATTATGCAGGAACGGCAGGAAACGATCGGGATCTTTTTTGGAACGTAAAGCACGAATTGGGCGAAGTACCAGAGCCACCCAGGCATACAGAAGTTGAGCGCAAAGGCGAGCGTCCGATTCTTTCGAATTCTCAAATCAACACCTGGGTACCAAGAGGATTTATTGTAGTGCATTCTAGCTCACCAGGGACGGGCTTGTCTGATGGTTCCCCCACTGTGGGAGGGGATAATGAATCCCTTGCGCCTAAGGCGGTGATAGAGTGGCTTTCGGGCAAAGACAATGGCTATGTGACGCGATTGGGGGATGAAAAAGTCTCTGCATTTTGGTCAACCGGTAAAGTTGGGATGACAGGAACCTCGTACAACGGGACCTTGCCGCTTGCGGCCGCCACAACGGGCGTGGAAGGGCTGAAGGCCATCATCCCAGTTGCGCCCAATACCTCGTATTACCACTACTACCGATCGAATGGATTAGTGCGTAGCCCTGGCGGATATCTCGGCGAGGATATTGATGTGCTCTATGAATTTATCCACAGTGGCGAGGAGTCTAAACGCGCGTACGGAAATAGAACCGTTCGGGACGAAGTCATGCGAGCGAACATGGACAGAGTGACGGGGGACTACAATGATTTTTGGGCTGGTCGAGACTACCTAAATGACCTAGCACCGATGCGCGCAGCACTTCTAATGTCCCATGGCTTCAATGATTGGAACGTGATGCCTGAGCATAGCTACCGCATCTATCAAGCCGCCAAAGACATGGGCTTGCCAGTTCAAATTTATTACCACCAAGGCGGACATGGCGGCCCACCGCCTTTGGAGATGATGAACAAGTGGTTTACCCATTTTTTATTTGACGTGGACAATGGCGTCCTGGAGGATCCAAAGGCTTGGATCGTGCGTGAAGGGGATGCACGCTCGCAGCCCACTCCCTATGCGGATTACCCCAATCCCGCAGCGGAACCCGTCGCATTGCATCTGCGTAAAGGCGGTGCGAACGCGGGGCGCTTGAGTCTTAAAAAATCGCGAAGAGGGATAGAACGTTTAGTGGATGACGTGGCGTATTCAGGCGCTGCGCTGGCGCTGGCATCCGCATCGAACCACCGACTTCTCTACGTAACACCTGTTTTAAAAGAGGCGGTGCACCTGTCAGGTCTGGCTACAATGCGCATCCGCTTGGCCGTTTCCAAGCCGGCCGCTAATCTTTCCGTTTGGCTTGTTTCGCTGCCTTGGGATTCAGCCGATAGAGTGCCTGTTTACAGCAATATTATCACAAGAGGGTGGGCGGATCCGCAAAATCACAAGGGTATACGCACAAGTGAACCTTTGGAGCCTGGGAACTTTTACACGCTGTCTTTTGAACTGCAACCGGATGACCAAGTCATTCCAGCGGGGCAGCAAATCGGACTCATGATTTTTTCAAGTGACCAGGAGTTTACGCTGCATCCTGAGGCCGGTACTGAATTGACCATAGACCTGAAGAACACCGAACTTATACTGCCCATTGTTGGGGGCAAAATGGCCTTCAAGTCTGCATTGTGAGGCTTGAACTCAGGAGCTAGGGATACCATTGTAGACAAGCACTTTCTTCCATAAATGGAGGTTGGTTTGCGGGCAAAAAGCATGCAAAACAGCTGTGAGATACCTTTGCTGTATGAAAGAAAAGTGGATGAGCCGTCTTGCCGCGTGGATATGCATCATGGCGGGGATGTCTTTGTTTGGTTGGAGTGTAAAGCAGGTGAGTACCGGCCAATCGACTTGGCCAGAGGGTATTCAGGCCCCCCTTCGCGCGTTTGTGGGCTTTCTCGATGTCTTTGAAGCGGCTACTGAGGAAGTTTCGGCTATTCCAGAAACCTTTGTGAAGACCCCAGAGGGTTTTGAAGCGGTGAACACCCTGGACGAGGATGTGATTGTGTTGACCAGCTACCACAATGCCGAGGATACGCGCACCGTAGCGCTCCTTAATTTGCGCACAGGGGAAACGTTGAAAACCTGGACCATTGCGCAATTGGCGGTGCCTCAAGACCGCATTGTGCACAGCGTCATGCTGCCAGACAGTTCGTTGATTTATGGGTTGGATTGGTATTCGGGCTTGATTCGGATCGATAAGAATAGCCAGCGAATCTGGCACCAAGACAGCATCATCCACCACCACGGAAAAAATCTCGCTGCGGATAGCACGATATGGGCCTGTAGCTACGAGAAAGAAGCCGGGAAACCCTTGTACTATCGGCCCGTTTTTAAAACGGGTATGGGCCGCTTTCCGTACTTGGATAACCACATCACACAAATTCATGCCTATACTGGAGAGGTTTTGTTCCATAAAAGTTTGACCGAAATCCTGATGGAAAATGGGCTGACGCATGTGCTGGTCAAAAGCGAAACCCCCGGAGACCCCATCCACGTCAATGATATTGAACCGGTGCTGCACGACGGTCCCTATTTCAAACGAGGTGATCTGTTTATCAGTGCCCGAAATGGCTCTTGGATCATGCACTATCGCCCTTCAACCGCTAAGGTGATCCGCATGCTCGAAGGCCCTTTTTACAGCCAGCACGATGTGGACATTGAGTCCGACAGCACCCTCACAGTCTTCAATAACAACTGCCTCCAAAATGAGCGCCCCATGCCATCCAGATGGCCCATGAGCGACCAAGCGTTTGACGTGGCTTCCTTCAGCTCCCAGGCAGTCCGTATTTACCTAAATCGGCCTGGCTTTGAGGTGCTCGATAAGTCGGTTTGGGAGGCCAATGACATCTTCAGCTTTACAGAAGGCATTGTAGACCATCTCCCAGGAGGAGGGTACTTTGTCGAAGAGCAGAACAGCAGTGTACTCTGGATCATCAAAGACGGCCAAGTGCGGTATAAAAATGTGCTTCCGTCGCATCATCCAGGCTACCATCATTTGGCCAACTGGGCGCGGGTGATGCCTTAAGCGTTTTGCAGCTGCTTGTGGGATCCGTCGCAGTTGGGCATGCGTTTAGATAAACCGCAAATGCAGTCGTTCATTCCCTTGCCCTTTAGAATGCGAGGGCGGTATTTGGCAATGCGGTCCGCGCGCGTAGCGGACTGCTTCGCACCATCGATAAAGAGGATGTAGGCGCGTTGCCGGCCAGGGGTGAGCGCGTTCCAGGCCTCGGCCAGCGGGGCATCTGTTTTGAAGGCCTGCGTGAGCTCCTCCGGCACCTCATAGTCGTCGACCGTTTTCATCTCCACGCGCAGGCCAGCACGCTCGGCGTCCATGGCGTCTTGGATGTACTGCTGGAGCCTCTTTCGGTCCTTCTGGATATCCTTGAGCGAGGTGTATTTGATCCATCGTGCAGCCTGGGTGTTTTCACCCGGCTTGGTCAACACACCTTCAGGATCAGGCAGCAAAGCCCCATTGAAAAAACTGATGGTACAGTAGTTTTTAAATGCACCGAGTCCCACCAAGTTGGTGCCGCGGTACACATAAATAGGCGTGGACCATTTGGTCGTCTCTTCCAACTCCGTATCTCTAAGGATATCCACCAAGGCCGAAAGCTCTTCCTGCCATCGGCCCTGATCCTGGAGGTAATCGTCTACGTGGGGATAGGTTTTGCGCATGGGGGATTTATAGAAG
>JAQWXR010000031.1 GCA_029254375.1 Schleiferiaceae bacterium
CGATCGAAATCAAAGTCGTACATCCACATTGCTACGGGCGCTACCGATGTCGATGAGCTTTGGTACCTCGATGCTACGGATTCTCAAGGAAATTTCCAGGTTCTGCGTGCGAGAGAAAATGGAATTGAGTATTCAGCCAATCATTTTGGCGATTCTTGGTTTATTCGGAGCAATCTAGGTGGTCGTAAAAATTACGCACTCTTCAAAGCCCCCTTGACCACGCCAGGGGATTGGGAAGTGTATATGGAGGCTCGTCCAGATGTGCTCTTGGAAGGGGCCGAGTTCTTTAAAGATTATTTGGTTACAGAAGAACGCAGTCAAGGCCTGGTTCAACTGATGATTCGCCCATGGGACGGATCTGCCCCCAAGCCAATCGCTCAAGAGGAAGAAACATATAGCTTGTATGCCGGAAATAATCCGACGGAGGATACCGAATGGATGCGTTTTGGATACACGTCCTTGGTCACGCCGAGTTCCACTTTTGAATATAACATGCGAACGGGGGAACGCCGTCTGCTCAAACAGCAGGAAATCATTGGTGGGTATGATGCAGATCGCTTTGTTACTAAGCGATTTTGGGCAACGGCAGCCGATGGAAGTCAAATCCCAATGTCTTGGGTTGGTCCTAAAGAGGCATTGGATAAGCCAGTTCCTACTCTGTTATATGGCTATGGATCCTATGGAATTACCATCGATCCTTCCTTCTCCATTGCACGATTGAGTTTGCTGGAGCGGGGTATGGCTTTCGCTATTGCGCATATTCGGGGTGGGGAATACCTGGGCCGAGTATGGTACGAACAAGGCCGAATGGAACACAAGATGAATAGTTTCACGGATTTCATTGCCTGTGCTGACTACCTAAAGACAGAAAACAAAGCTTCCGAGCTGTATGCCATGGGTGGCTCAGCGGGCGGACTACTGATGGGCACCGTGCTGAACATGCGTCCGGAACTTTGGCAAGGTGTCATTGCAGCTGTTCCTTTTGTAGATGTGGTAACCACTATGCTGGATGAAAGTATCCCGCTCACCACTGGCGAGTACAGCGAATGGGGAAACCCCAATGAGCCAGAGGCCTATTTCCGGATGAAGGGCTATTCCCCCTATGACAACGTCGAGGCTAAAGACTATCCACCGTTGCTGATCACTACGGGCCTACACGATAGCCAAGTACAGTACTGGGAACCTGCTAAATGGATCGCTCGCTTGCGCGAACTTCGGACCAATAGGTCGCCGCTTTTCATGTATTGCAACATGGACACAGGCCATGGTGGAGCTTCAGGTCGTTATCAAGCATATCGTGAGACCGCGATGGAGTATTCCTTTTTCTTAGGACTGCTCAACGGTAGCCTCTAAAGTCACTCCGCTGGGTAAAGCACATCCCATACGTGCTGGCTTGCCCCGCGATGCTGAGCAATAAAGGCTTTTGCTTGGGCTTTTTCCAAGTTGAGAAGCTCAGCATTGTCCAATCGGAGACGTAGCCATCTTCCTAAATCCTCGGGTAGGGCTTTTTCGGGCAGAAGATGTACGGGGGCATCCGGATGTTTGGCTTCCCAGTGACCTTTTACACGTGGTCCACAAATGACCGGAAGGCCATGGGCGAGTGCTTCTAAAATGTTGTGCAATCCGGGTCCAAAAGCGCCTCCCACGAAGGCGAAGGTTCCACAGGCGTAGAGTGCAGGCAAATCACCCAAGGTATCCACAACCAATACCCGAGCTTCTTCTAATGCCTCCTTGCTGTGACTCCCATAGTTGGACCAACGAATATGAGGGACTGGAAGCTTCGATGCGAGAGCATCTATACGGGACAGATCGTGCGGAGCCAATATGACCTTAAGGACAGGGAATTGCATCAAAAGAGGGAGGACTAATGCCTCCTCGGCTTGCCACGAACTACCCACTACCAGCACGGGCCGAAAATCTGTGAATGTCCTGATCGTATCTGGCGCGAACTGGCGTCCCACTTGATCAAAACGGCCGTCTCCCGCGAGCAAACCATTTTGATAGCTATTCTGCGAACAAAGATTCAAGCTTTCATGCGTTTGGTGAAAAACGTATTTGGCACCTGCCCACATGGAACGCTCCAAGGGGTTCCAGGTCCATAGCTTCGTCGCGCCAGGCTTTACCTGGGCAAAGGCTACGGAATATGGAATCTGCCGTGCGCGGAGTGCGGCGGCCATTACGGGCCAGAGGTCGTACTTCATGAAAAGGACCTGACGAACTTGCGTCGTCGCCAAAAAGTGATCTACGGCCTTTCGACGGTCAAAAGGAGCAAAGGCAAAATAGGTCATTTCACCCTGAGCAATTTCTGAACCCGATACAGAGAAAAAGGTCACGAGCAAGCGGAGCTTTGCTTTTTCGGCAAGCGTGATCAGTGGCTTGGCCATAAGGTACTCCCCTAGAGAGGCGGCATGGATCCATAGGTCAAATGGACCTTCAGGGAGTACTTGCTGACGCCGAACAGCAAGCATGGCCCTCGCTTTTTTGTGCCCCTCGGCGGCAGCGCCTCGAAGGGCCCCGACATAGAGCGCTCCAGGTAAAAATCTCATCAGTAATAAAAGCGGATCGCTGATTTTTCTTGGAGAAGGGGGAGGATCCATGTGCCACGTATACCCCAGGCAAAATTCAATTTGGCTTCCGTTTGGATTCCTCCAAGGCTAAAATTGTATCCTCGGATAGGCTGCATCCAGCCTTGAAAAGCTAGTATGCTCAGCTGAAAATGAGGGGCCACCCGGCCAAGATGTAAGAAGCCAATCTCTTCACCCACAAAGCCACCACGTTGTAATTCATCCATACCGTAGGTATAGGGACTGGCGAGCATGGGAACGCCGCCAGACGACATGAAGGCCAATTTATGTTGCATCACGCCTCCTTTTAGCTTCCAAAACCATGAGCTTTTAGCTGATCCTAAGGCATTTAACGGGTAGCGCTGACCGATATGCGCTCCTAGCTGCCAGCCACGCATTTCCACACGAAGACTGCTGTAGCTACCGTCATTGCTCAGAATCTCTCCTTCCGGCGTCAATAAAAAGTTCAAAACGCTGCCTAGGTCTTTAACCTGGTTCGTGTACATGGCTCCCCCCTCAAATCCAAAAAGATGCGCTCCATTGATCCAGGTATACCCGGTTTGGATATCTAAGACATTGCCATACCGTTGTCGCCAAAATCCGGTGGGCGTATAGGCTCCTAGCGCCACATGAATCATTCCGCCTTTTTGACTGTTCAATTCCAAAGGAACTGGGGTGCTTTGCCTCGGGCGAGCCATAGCGTTCCCTTGGCTCCGTGCCGAAAAGGAGCTAAGTAGGAGTCCAGCGACTAGGAGAATGGATAAAATGCGCATCTTGCGAAGGTAGAACGCAGAATCCAAGCAAACATTGCCGGCGAAAAGGGGTATTTTTGTCTTCATGTCTTCCGCGCACCTTCCCACCTTGCCTATTGCTATGGTTGATTTAGCTGGCCAACATGCCCGCATACAGTCAGAACTGGATCAAGCATTATTAGCTGCTGCCCATGCGGGAGCATACATTCAGGGACCGGAGGTCAAATCCTTTAGTCAAGAACTGGCCACTTATCTCGATGTGGAGCACATCATTCCCTGTGCCAATGGGACCGATGCGCTCCAGATTGCGCTGATGGCTTTGAATCTCAAGCCGGGAGATGAGGTGATTACGGCAACCTTTACCTACGTTGCGACGGCCGAGGTGATCGCCTTACTAGGGCTTATCCCAGTCCTCGTCGATGTGAATCCAGAGTTTTTT
>JAQWXR010000034.1 GCA_029254375.1 Schleiferiaceae bacterium
CAATCCAAATTAGAGGAGCAGTTAGCAAATTTAAAACGGTTAAAGTCCTCCATACTTAGTAAAGCATTTAAAGGGGAGTTGTGATGAATCTATTACAACTCAGGCATATCCTCAGCATCCAACTGCTTCACTTCTAAGCCTCTTAGATAAGTCAACGACACTTGGAGAGAACTATGACCCATAACTTGCTGAAGCTTCGTCAGAGAGCCTGTTTTCTCGTAGACTTGGATTGCCCCAGAGTGCCTAAAAGAGTAGAGAGTTTGGTCTAGTTCCAACAGCTTGGATTGCTTCTTAAAACGCCCCCAGAGCGTTTTGAAATAGTCTCTGTTGTAGGGCTCCTTTTTGGATGAGAATACATTGACTCCAGTAGAAGCAGAAAGTGGCTTTAAGCGCCTTAAAACCTCTTGTATGATGGGACTTACTGGAACGATACGGTTGCGTTTGCCTTTATTGCGTTTCCCACTTAACGAAACAAAAGAAAGGTCCTCTGTAAAGTCGTCCCAAGTCAGTAGTCGTATCTCTCGATGAGGACGTAAAAGGCAACCAAAAGCGAGCAAACAACACAAATGGAGTTTTGGGTCATATTCCAGGATTTCTTCTAGGATGCCCGGTACGTCCTTATATGGTTTGTGTAATGACTGAGCTGGTTTCCTAAGCTTTAAATCCCTGAAGACAGAATCGTTCCCACAAGCCTTCAAGCTATCTAATAACAATGAGGACAGAACGGCTTTATTGTTGCGTTGCCCAGTAACTGAATTTGTGCACCATTTTATAAAGCTCAGAACATCATCCCTTTCTATCTCCTCCAAAGGCAGCACTCCAAGTTCCTTTCTGTCCGGATATCTGTTCCACTTATGCATTAGGCACCGTACGTCCCTTAAATACTGATAGGAATAAGGCAACTGAAGGCGCTCTTGCGCCTTTTGTTCAAGCGTATCACCAAAGGTTCTTGCTACCGCATTCGTCCTAACAGGACTCCAACCATTTTCAAGTGCGATATGCATTTTAGCTCTTAGTAGGCTGGCTTTCTGCCAGCGCTCATCTGAGGTCAAACACTTGTTAGGATAGATTTTCTCCTGAATGCACTCACCGCTAGAATAACGAAATCTTTTTCCTCCGATAAAGAGGTTTAGAAACAGCCTTCCATCGGTTCTTTGCCCAATGGATAATTGAAAAGAGTTGCTTGACATTTGGCACCAATTTGTGGCACCACTATCGTTGAATCGTGATTAGAACGCTGATTACAAGGAACTTGTAATCTAGCGACCGTCTGCTTAGAAGGCAGATGCTCTATCCAGCTGAGCTACGGGACCGAGGGCGCAAAAATAGGGCGTTTCCTCGGGAAGAAACTCGTTTTAAAACGGCTATCTAGATGCGAATATGTAATTTTACTACCTAGCTCCGCTATGACAATGAAAAAGCTCCCCCTACAATCGGCTCTGCGCCTTCTATTTGCTCTATGCTTGATGCCTTTGGCATCCGCTGTGGGCCAGAATGCCCCGACCTGGTCTGAAGATATAGCTTGTTTAGTGTATAGCCATTGTAGCAGTTGCCACCGCACAGGAGGAATCGCTCCTTTCACCTTGGAGAGCTATCAAGATGCCCAAAACAATGGTCTTCCTATGAAGCTCGCAGTACAGTCAAACAGCATGCCCCCTTGGCCTGCGGCGACTAACCAAGGGCATTTGGGATTTAGGAAAAATCTAACCTGGGACGAAAAGGCGTTGCTGATGCAATGGGTAGACCAGGCTATGCCTCGTGGCGATAGTAGTTCAGAGCCTCCTGCGCCAAGCTTTGCCTCCAATTTTCAAATTCCCAATCCCGATTTGGTGGCAGAATTTGATCAGTATACCGTGCCTGCCACACTTGCCAATGATATCTACCGATGTTTCATTGTAAATAACCCATTGAACGGCACCAACTATTTGAATGAAATTGAAGTCATTCCCGGAAATGGAGATGCCGTCCACCATGTGTTACTTTTTTGGGACAACAGCGGGATTCCCGCCCAAAAAGACAGTGCCGATCCCGGCCCAGGTTACACAAGTTTTGGAGGCATTGGCAGTAACTCCGCGGTGCTTGTTGGCGGTTGGGTTCCTGGCCAAGATAAATGGGTAGCCCCACAAGGCATGGGCTTCTGGGTACCTCAGGGCGGGGTCTTTGTCGCCCAAATTCACTACCCCACAGATGCCGCAGGAAAAACAGACAGCACGAAGGTCCGTTTGAAGTTTTCGCCCAACCCCACGCGCCCGTATTTTATGAGTCCAATTTTGGACCATGGAGGCACTATGACCAATGGACCGTTAATCATCCCTGCCAATCAGACCAAAACATTCCATAGCCAATACACAGTCGGTCAAGATGTCACGATTGTGAGCATTCTTCCACATGCCCATCTACTGTGTACTTCAATGCGCGCATTGGCCATCAAACCCAATGGGGACACCATTCCCTTGATCGACATCCCGCAGTGGGATTTTCATTGGCAAATGAATTATCGTTTCAAGAATCTTATCAAAATCCCAGCGGGAACGGTCCTACATGGCTGGGCCAGCTATGACAACACGGCGTTCAATCCCAATAATCCTAACAGCCCTCCTCAAATGGTGACGCTAGGAGAAGGTACCACGGATGAGATGATGCTCTTTTACTTTGGCTATACCGCCTACCAACCAGGCGACGAAACGACGGTGATTGACCCCTCAGGGCATGCGACGCACCTGGGTAATTGTTCCATGAGTCATCTGTCTATCACCGAAGATACTCATCCTCAGTCCTGGCATCCAAGCCCAAATCCCGCACGTGATTTGTGGTACGTACATCCGCCGGAGGACGCTCTTTTCCTGCGCATTACAGACGCTATGGGCCGAATGGTATATGCAGGTGGCCCAGTTGCAAGTTTAGACGTGAGTGCATGGACGAGCGGGCTTTATATAGCGCAGATGCAAACGAAGCGTGGTACTTTTGTCGTCAAATGGCGCGTACACTGAATTTCCTTCTAAGTCTGACACTTTGCTTGAGCAGTCATGCAGCCTGGGCTCAGTCGGGCGAAGGGCAGGCAAATCGATCGGCTTTCGCCTCCGCTTTAGTCCCGGGCGCCGGGCAATTTATGAACAAGCAAGCGTGGAAGGCGCCGATTGCATGGGGAGTTATGGCAGGCTCAGGATACTTTTTATATAGCAATCAAAGCACGCTAAATCGAATCAATACCGCCATTGACCTGCGCTATGACAACGACCCTACAACCGTTGACGAGTTTGATGGACGATTCACGAACAATCAGCTCTTCACCCTTAAAAGCGAGACCCGTCGATCTCGTGATTACGCGATTCTTGGAGTGGGCGCAGCGTATTTATTTCAGGTCCTAGATGCCTATGCCTCAGGCTTTCTTGTTAAATTTGATGTGAGCCCAAGTTTGCTTGGATCCCTTCAACCCATCTCGAGTCCCATGGTCCCCATTGGGGCAAAATTCAGTCTTTCATGGCCTTAACTATTGCTTTGATAGGCTACGGCAAAATGGGCCGTGAAATCGAGGCCGTTGCGGAGCAACGCGGTCACCGCATCGCGGCGCGCGTGGGCCGGGAAGGCGTGGGAGCACATGACCTTTCGGCTGTAGATGTGGCCATTGAGTTTACGCAGCCCGATGCCGCCTTCGCAAATGTGCAAACCCTTTTGGCACAAGGCATTCCGACAATATGTGGCACCACAGGTTGGTTCGCACGCATTCCTGAGTTGGACTGTTCTGAAGCGCCTCTGGTCTTTGCCTCCAATTTTTCCTTAGGAGTAAACATCACGTTTCAAGTGAACCGCTATTTGGCCGAATTGATGGCCCCACATTCAGACTACCGCGCCAAAGTGGAAGAAATCCATCACAGCGCGAAAAAAGATGCACCTAGCGGCACGGCCATCACTTTGGCCGAGGGGATTTTAGCGGACAATCCACAGCTCAACGGCTGGGCACTGCAGCCTAGCGCCCCAGACGACGCACTTCCCATCACCGCTATCCGAAAAAACCCTGTTCCCGGCACACATACAATCACGTATGATTCCGCTTTCGACCAACTCAGCTTGACCCATATTGCACATTCTCGTGCCGGTTTTGCCTTAGGAGCGGTCGTAGCGGCAGAACGCATTCAGGCCCTACCCTCTGGAAGCCATAATTTTGCCTCACTCCTATTCCCAGAAGCCAAATAAACCCTGCACGTGGCCATGATTTCCAAGCTTCAAAAGTTTACTGAAAGTGTCACTCTTGACATTCTCGGGGTGGGCATTGTTGTGAGCGCATCTATCGCCATGGGCTACCATTTAACGGTGATTGATGGAGTCCCGATAGGCATTTTGTCCACAGTGGGGGCCGCCTTTTCGATGATGGCGACCCGATTAGTCACCAAGCGCAACAACTGGGGCAACCTCATTGGTGTGCTGACCACAGTAAATACAACGGTGGTCGATTACTACTTGGGAAACCAAGCTGCTTTGTTAACCTACCCTGTCTCCTTCTTTGGAAACATCGCTTCCTTTTGGTTTTGGCGAAAAAGGGGTAACCGGACGCCACGGAAATTCGACAACTGGTACTTCGTCAACGCGGGTATTGCCACGGTTATGGCCATCACATTGAACTATATTGGCTTCAGCGGTTACTTATCACATGGAATTCTAGAGGAAGACTTGTCCAAATTTTGGGTGACCACAATCATCACCTCCTTGACCTTTTCTGGCACGCTTAATATGCCGAGAATGTATGCAGACACTTGGGGGTTTTATGAGGTGTACAATGGTTTCAAGCTATACCAGAATGTGCTTTTTGGGAACATAGCTTACGTGGCCAAATACATCTTCTACCTCATCAACGCGCTGCTAGGCTGGCTCGTTTGGCACCAAGTGCGCCGCCGGGAATCCAAGTAAGTCTTGTGGTATTTCTCTGGATAAATTCCAAGCCTACGTGCCATGGATATAGTGGAAAGGACGCCCCTACAAACTATGAGCATAAAAATTAAAGAGTAGTCGAGAAAACACTCTTATGCCTGATGACAGCGCCTCAGCAGTTCCGCATGGAGAACCTCCACTTGCTTCTCCAAATGAGCTTGATCGCTGTCGTTTTCCACAATAAAATCGCCCTCTTTGAGAAACTTACGTTTCTTCGCATCCGGCCACTGGCGCGCCATACGCTGCTCTACTTCCGCACGATTCATGCCGGCACGCTGCATGACCCGCTCGATTCGAAGTTCACGAGTCGTTTCGACTAAGATGATTGCATCGCAGGTTTGAAAGGTGCCCGATTCAAATAATATCGCCGCCTCACGAAGGATGTATGGACTCGTCTGTGCATGATGCCATGCGACAAAATCGTCATGAACAGCCGGGTGGACTAGGGCATTGATTCTTGCGGTGGCTTCCGCACTGCCGAATGCTTTGGCTGCCAACTCCTTACGCTGCAGCACGCCGTCCAAATAAATACCTGGACCAAAGAACTCTTCGATGGCTGCTTTAAGGCTCGGGCTTTCGGCCATTAAACGCTTGGCTGCATCGTCCGCTACATAAACAGGGATGCCTTTAGCAGCAAATAGGTTTGCTACGGTGGATTTACCCGCACCGATGGAACCGGTTAGGCCGATGTGTTTAGAAGGCATGCTGAAAGGTAGGTAGAATTGCGATTTCACAGAAAATAGCACCCGGGATTTGCAAGATTTACTTGGGCAAAGATGTTATGTGTTTGTTAGATTTCCGTCATGAACCCAACCTATATCTTCCTTTTTGCTTTGGCCATCATTGCTATCGAGACATGGCTCCGCAGTAGGGAAAATCGCATTACTTCTTGGGAAGAAACCGTGCGTAACATAACTCTCGGCCTAAATGAACGACTTTATGCCCTTCTATTGACTGCCTTTAGTGCCCAACTATATGCATTTTGGCAGCCCTTTGCTTTTGAGGCTCCACCCGTCTGGTCTCAAGTCCTTTTAGCCATTATTGGGGTGGATGCAATTTGGTACCTCTACCACCGAAGCTCACACCGGATCTCGCTGCTATGGGCAGCTCACCTCACCCACCACATTCCGAAAGAATACACTATGTCTGTGGCGGTAGCAGCTAGCCCAATTGGCGTGGTCGTTCGAGCGTTTCTTTACGGGCATTTGGCCTTATACGGCATCTCTCCCGAGATCATCTTTTTCGCGCAAGTCTCCAATGCACTCTACGGATATGTGCTGCACACAGAACTCTGGAACTATCCACGCATTATGAATGCCGTTTTTGTGACACCCGCTTTTCACCGAATCCACCATAGCTGCAGCCCAAGCCACATTGACAAGAACTATGGGAATGTCTTTACATTGTGGGACCGGCTCTTTGGCAGCTACTGCCTTGACGACGCCCAACTTAAATATGGTATTACCAAGAGGCCCAAACAGCGAGACTACGTGCACGACCAAGTATTCTACCTCGCGCAGTTATCCCGAAACTTCGTTCGCTATCCCTTGGGGAAAGCTTTGAGATTGCTCTTCGCAGGTCCGGAAGCACAGGATGCAGATCCACCGAACTTATATTCATTGGCTTTGAAACCTAGCCGACTTGAAGTTGCATTGGGGATTAGTGTGTTCATCCTGTGCTACAGGTTGGTGTTCCAGTGGAACGCTGAGAGCCGAGGGTTTTGGGGCATTTTGATAGCTGCCCATCTCGGAGTAGCCTTGTGCAGCGGGGTATTCAGTGCTTTAATCCGTAAAAGGCATTCCGCATAAAAAACGTATACCTGAAGTAGTACGCATAGCAACCACAGCCATTGGACTATAAAACCCGGTCGGCATTTATGCCACGGAGTTTTTCTTTGGCTCTAAAAAAGGTTTTCAGGAAATAACACCCCAGTCAAAAAGGGATTACTGCCAGTTCAGCATGGCGGGCGAACCGGCCGCGCTATGGGGAGCTACCCAGAAACTAAAGGTTCCAGGCTCAAACAAGCGTTCTCCATGAGAGGACACAACACTCAGAAGGTCTGCCGTGATACTAAAATTTATCACGCGTTCTTCGCCCGGTTTCAAGGAAATGCGCCGGAAGCCAATCAATCGGCGAACAGGCTGTACCCCCACGCTGCTGTGGTGGTCACGTGCATAGAGTTGAACAACTTCGTCGACAGCTACCTTGCCTTCGTTCTTTACGAGGGCTTGAACGGCGACACTATCGCCCATCTGCTTCGCTTGAGTGGGCGCATAGGTGACCGTAGAATAGGTCAGACCATAGCCAAAGGGGTATGCGGGCGTATTGGGACCGTCGCCGTAGTGGGACCAGAACACCGCATCGGATGGACCTGGACGACCCGTGTTGTAGGCTCCATAGTACAAGGGGATTTGGCCTTCAGAACGGGGAAAGGTGACCGGAAGACGACCACTTGGAGAACGCTTTCCCATTAAAAGGTTGGCGATGGCAGGTCCCCCCATGGTGCCGGGCTGCCATGCGAGAAGGATGGCGTCTACCCGTTCAGATATGTCGTCCGGAAGAATCATAGGACGTCCCGCATAAAGAACGAGAACGACGTGTTCTTGCACCTTGAGGACCTCCCGAATCATATGCTCTTGCACCCCCGGAAGATGCAGCGACATGCGCGACCGGGCCTCTCCGGAGTGAAATCCATGTTCTCCCACTGCGAGAATGGCGATTTCCGCCTTTCTGGCGGCTTCTATCACGGCATGGAGACCAGAGGTGTCGGAAGTGTTTATTTCTGCCTCAAAAGGAAAGCTAATCGGACCTTTTAAGAAAACCGGACCCGAGGCCACAGACATGCGCTTATCACCGCGGACTTGCACCAATCCTTCGTGCAGTGAAAGCGCAGTGTTATCATCGCTAGAAACGCGCCAATTGCCCAAGGGGCTATTCTTTTCTTGAGCCATGGGGCCTAGCAGGGCGATGGCCTGCTTCTTGGTCAGTGGAAGAATGCCGTTGTTCTTGAGGAGGACAGCCGATTTTTCTGCCAGATCCTGCGCATCGGAAGACCAGGGAGAGGTTGTCGGCGCCCAGCTGCCTGGACGGTTGCAATAGCGGTATGGGTCGTCCATCAATCCCAAATCAAATTTGAGTTTCAAGACGCGGCGCACGGCATCATTAATGGTGGATTCGGACACCTTCCCTTCTCGGACCAGTGCGGCCAAGTACTGCACATAGGCCAAAGACTCCATGTCCATGTCGCAGCGTGCATTGGCTGCTTGATGGGCTGCTTGCTTTAAATTTTCCGCATAGCCGTGGGCTTGCATTTCGCTGATGGAACCCCAATCACTGACGAGCACCCCCGCAAAATCCCAATCCTCCTTGAGCACAGAAGCCAAGGCCTGGTTCCCTGTGGCCGGAATTCCGTTGAGGGTGTTGAAGGAGTTCATGAATGTGGCCACCCCCGCCTTCTTAGCGGCTTGGAAGGGCGGATAGATCACATTGTGAAGGGTGTAATCGCTCACATCCACCGTGTTATAGTCACGTCCTGCTTCGCTAAAGCCATAGCCGGCAAAATGCTTAGCGCAGGCGGCCATACTGAGCGGATCGTTCAAGGAGCTGCCTTGAAATCCGTGAACGCGGGCTTCCGCGATTCGGCTGCCCAGGAAGGGGTCTTCGCCAGCTCCTTCCATGATGCGGCCCCAACGGGGATCGCGTGAGATGTCCACCATCGGAGCGAAGGTCCAATTCAATCCATAGGCGGTAGCTTCTTCCGCCGCATTCTGAGCACTTTTTTGAATGGCCTGTAAGTCCCATGACGCCGCCTCCGCAAGAGGCACTGGGGAGAGTGTTTTGTAGCCGTGAATGACATCGCAGCCAAAGATCAAAGGAATGCCCAGGCGTGTCTCTTCTACGGCAACCCGTTGCATAGCACGCACTTCATCCACCCCTTGGACATTGAGCACAGAGCCTACCCATCCATTGCGGAGGTGCTGGTACTTTGTAGCGGCGTCGCCACCTTGTGGAGCTGGGCCCGTGGCGCTCCAGAAGCCATTGTATTGATTCATCTGCCCCACCTTCTCTTCGAGGGTCATATTTTCGAGAACAGAGTCTACGCGCCATTCGGTGGATTGCTTTTGAGCAAAGACAGAAACGGCTAGAAAGATTGCGTAAAAGAGGTATATCTTTTTCATTTAAATACTTAAAGCGGTTGGTAGGTAAAATTGCGAATGACTACCTCGTAGGCGGAACCCGTGCTAGGACCGCTATTCTGACCTCCAAAGAGCCACAGGTTAAGCCTAGCATTGGTGGTGGGCCCTGGGGCAGGAATGACAATGGCATTACTTAGTACGCCCCCTTCTCCCTTCTGACGGGCAGGATTGTTGTCGTCGAATGACCAAGATGCAATCAAGTTGCTGCTGGCTTTCGCGCCTAAATAGGACGTCCAGGTAATCAAGCTATCCGTCCATTTGAATTCGTGGGTGGTCCACATGGTTTTGGCTTCGGGAGGCAAGGAGAACTCATGGGTTCGCTCCGCATTAAACCCTCCAAACCAAACGGGTTGAACCGAGGTGGCCATGGTTTTGGCCTTATTCGGATCACCCCAACGGCTAAATTCGATATCCACCTCACTATTCGCCTGCGCATAAAAGGTGTTGTTGTCCCACGTAAATAGGCCCAAAACGGTATTGTCCGGAATATCCACCATGTTGGACTGAACCTCCCACGTATAGGTTCCGTATCCCACCACGTCATTGCTGATAATTTCCGAGCACTGCCATTTGCTATCAATCTGGCGGATGTTCAAATGGAGGTAACCCTGATCGTCCGTGTAGGCTGACTCCAAGTCCTTGCTGAAATAATTTGGTCCCGGGCCAAAAAGGTCGGGACCGCCTTTGACTGTCCAAGATCTATTCGCCCAAGTGAGCTGGTCACCATTGCGGCCTTGAGGAGGAGTGGCCGTTTGAAGTTCACAACTGACCAAACCGAAGAGTACTCCTAGAGCAAAAGTGCTGTTGCGCAGATGATTTTTCATAATGTTTCGGTTTCTAATTCCTCAGCTTCACGAGGGTGCTCAACGAGCAACTCACCCCAGAGGCCCGGATTCAAATGGAAGCCCTCAGCCTCTCCTGAATTCCATCGAATCTGTTGGGTCCGTCCATTGGCATCGCCTTGGTCGCGTGCCACCTCAAAAAGGTAGCGCCCTTCGATCGTCCAAGGGGCTCGGTTTAGCGCCTCCCAAGGCAGGGCCCATCGTAGATTGTACCCGTAGCCCCCCTCTAAAATCGTAATCTGTCGGAGGTTTGGAATGGTTTCTCCTGTTCGGAAATTGACCACTTCGGGTGTTTCACCCAGGCTCAACCCCAAGTGAACGTCGCTAAATAAGAAATTGGTTCGCGGACGACGGGTCATTTCGGGCTGTGCAGAAAACGCGAGCTCCAGGGCATCTCCATTCCAAAGATCGACCCCAGTTTGGCTATTTACGAGTTCATTGCGGTCTGTAATGCGGGCATCCAGATACAGAGAATCGCTATCCCAGGAAAGTTGAAGGTCGCTGCCGTCAGGGAATTGGATCAAACTTTGTGAACGACCTCTACCCTTAACCGCATGGTAACCCACTTTGGCTTGCTTTCGGAGAGAGCCAGAAAAAGGAACCACACGCATTTCTTTGAGTTCAAATTCACCATCCGCCTCGAACTGCGCTACAAACTGCTTGATATTGGTGGGATCACAGTCCATTTCGTTCCAGTTGAAGAGGCCCAAAGGCAGATCAATATTGGTCCATTCCTGCGTAATGGGCCCGTTGACCACATAATTAGAGCTCATGCCGATCCATGCTTGACGACCCGAATAGTCTTCAAATCCAAAAGCCAATGGTAAGGTCTTCATGGCTTGCGCGCCTTTGGGCAGCCGCACCGTCAATCGCATAGCGGCCTCGTCTACGATGGCACCCATATTCTTTCCGGCCCACTGGTCCCAGCCTACACCCATTCCGACCCAGTCGCAGCCGCCGCCGGGCTTATTCCATGTGAAGGAATAGATTCCTGCTTCATTCACCGCGTATTTAATGCAATTTGCGGCTTCCTTGCTTACCCAGAATTCATCCCCCGTTGGTCCATTCAAAACAATCAAGGAGGCGAATCCCTTGATATTTGGGTAGGTGTTTTCGGGATTTGTATAATCGTAGAGCTGCGCCGGCTTGAGCGAACACGCACTAACTACTATCAGCCCTAAGATCGCAGTGAGACCCTTCCTCATAGCGCGAGCGGGGCATTTTCAGTGAAGCACAGCATATCCGCATCACATTCAGCATAGCCTGAGCTCGGGTTGGCCAAGAAGAGAATAGACACCCGATGCAGTTTATCCGGCTCGTGCAAGCCGTTGCCAATCGCGGCGGATGCTGCGCCATTAAGCAAAGTGACCAAATCACTGTATTTGTAGCTATCTAACCCCCAGGCGTCACCAGGCCGAATTTCTACCGACCACATGTCCTCATTGCCTTCGCTATAGGCGCCGTCACCATTGTCATCTTCGCGCAATTGCAATAAAATGATCGCATTATCCAGGCCCGCTAATTGACGAAATACCCCATTGAAGTATACTTGCTCTGCGTCGGTATTCAGATTAAATCCAAGCCCTCCGTTGAAGGTTGTTTTTGGCATTTCGATCATGCCAATAAGCCAGTCCCAAGCAACCGTTCCACCCATTTTATAGTAGGACATCCCCTCTGCAAGAGGCGCTCCTCCTTGTACGGTGAACTTCATGTTAGCTCCAGGCTGAATGAATTTCACCCATTCTGGAGCAATGCCATTTTCAAAATCATCCAAGATTGTTGCGTCGATTACTCGTACACCAATAACTTGGACCATTCCACGAAGGGTATCAGGATAGCCAGGATAGGTCAAAATGACATCACACATTTCTGTTTGGAATGTAGGGAATTGAGAGGTCTCGCCCTGCCAGAGTGCATTCGTAGCATCAAGGGTCCGCGCCTTTCCTTCGATGCGCTTGACGGCGCCGGATGTTTGGCCCTTAATTGTGAGCACAAAGTCTGTTGAAATGGACGTCTCTGCAGTGAAGTAGACACTTTCCCCATTGGCAAAGTTGACCTGTGCTTGTGAGGCGGCTAGCCCCGTCTTTACCTTGAAGGTGCCATAGAGATCCGTCAAATCCGGGCCTTCAGGATTGAGATCTCGATCGCAACTCGCAAAGCCAATGGCGAGTAAAGCCAGCGTCGTGGCAAAAATCTTAGAAGTTAATCGCATAGAGCACATAGAGGTTTTGGATTGAATAGTTCGCATCCAGGGTTTTTACATAGCTGCCCAACCAACCGAGGGTGAGCGTAGATTGTTCGCTGCTGGCATAGTTCACGCAGAGGTTGGGAAGCACCTCCTGGTGGGAGCGTTCACCGCCCCGAATGTCCAATACCGTGTTCTCCGCATTCCGGATAATATCGTAGGCAAAGCCCCCATGACCCAGGGTCAACAGACCCGCTTCCACCGAGAAAGTTCGGTCCGAATTCATGAAGGCCTTCGCACTCCAGCTCCTCCATGGCAGGCGGTATGAGGTATTGGGCACATCGTCTCCTACCTTGGTTCGCCAAGCGCGCTGGTCACGAAGCAACATACGCAATTCAAACCCATGGCCACTATTTAATGGCCATCTGACGTCTACATCCACTCGGGAAAACTGGGTGAGGACATCCGTTCCTTGTCCGCGAATTTCTTGTGCCCAAACCCCTTCGAGTTTCCACAGTATCCCTAAAGGCCCAATTACTGAGTAGTCAGCCGTTACACGGCGGCGGTTGGGCGTCGCAAGACCTTTGGGATCCAAAATAAGGTAGGTATTGTTGTCACTTCCCAAGTTGGAATTCCAACGGTAGCGGTAGAGGTTACTTTCGCGGAAAAGGTCCAAATAAGTCCATTCACGCACGCTTTTGCTGTTTCCGATCCGCGTAAACGCCGCAGGCGCCAAGCCACTAATGTTGGGTGTCGTTTGGGCGGTTGGGCTGTAAAAATCAGGGCCTACCTCTGTGTAGCGAAGTGATAATGCGCTGCGCTTTGGGTAACGTACCCATTTAACGTCTACCATATAGTCCGCATCCTGATCTCCGCTGACCCATTGGGTCGAAGAAGTACCGACTTCAGCCATCAGGCCCCACTCTTTTTGGAAGCTGAGAGTAGCATCCACCGTCAGGACATGGTTGCTATAGAGGTCGGTCGCTGCAGAGGTGCCCGCCAATTCTTGGATGCCCACGTAGTTAAGGCCCACCTTGGCAAGCGGTGCGACCAAGGTGTAGGGATCGTTTAGGGTCCAAAGTGTACGGCCACCGAAGGCCCAACTCTCAGTAGCCTGCCCGCTATATCCCGCGCGCTGACGGAAGGCAAAGGCCGAATGGTCCGCATAGCGCGGTCCGCGCGCAAATTCGGTTCGGAATTCCACCACCCCACCTTGCTGTCTCCAGGTGTTGTTTCCAGTGATAAAGGCATCATAGCCCGCCAAATTCTGCTGTAACTGCTTCATTCCAGTGGGCAGTATGCCTGCCATTAAGGGCCCTGGACGATGGAACGTAAAGGGCGTTAAGGCATAGTCCACATCTCCGAGGGTATAGCGGACACGATCTTGGATGAGACCTTTCACTTGCAGTTGTCGAAGGTCAAAGGTGACACCAGAGCCCCAGAAGCCACCATAGTCGTTCCGAACACGCACCATAGCCAATACCTCCGTAGACGGATTGGGACGTAGGCGCATACCTAGGTCCGCCATCACATGACCACTGTTGCTTCGCGGGGAAGTAACGGAATCGCCTGGGCTGCTGTAGCGGTCGGCGAAGTAGACACCACGTGCCTTTCCGGTCAGGGAAAATTTAGGTTCATAGTCCTGAGCCAATGTAACAATTGGAAGAGCCAAGCAGGTAAGAACACATAAACGCTGGTACAATGCTTTCATATTAAAAGAGAAGTTTCAATTCTAGGGTGGTTTCAGACCCGTGATAACTGTCTAACGCAAAGCTTCGGTCAGTAAATCCAAACCATTTATGACGGAGGTAAAAGCTGACATCCTTGGTGGCCCATATGTCCGCGCCAAAGCCATAGGCATAGCCACGTTGATCCAGCGGTCGACCTTCCGCATTCACCATCGTTTGAAGATTGCCCAAGGTTGCATCCGCAGAGGCCATCGCAACCAAGGTGAGATGTTCATTCCACATCAAGTAGGCCTCGTTCTCCAAGGAATACTGGCGGAGCAATGCGTCCGCTGCGACATAAAGCGGGCTCCAGCTACTTTGAATGCTATGCCCGCGCAGCAAATGGTTGAAGATCCAAACTTTGTTCCCGGTGCGTTGGCGGTGCAAGGCTTGAATTTCCCATTGGCTAAAGTGCAGAGGCGCTTCTTGCATTACGGCCAAAGCAATCTTGTCATACGTATTCCGGAAAATGACATTGGTGCGGTTATAAGGTCCCACACCCGACGGAAACTGCCAGCGCCAGAAGCGACTGCGCGTCAAGGCATTCACGGGGTGTCCAAACGACAAACTGCTACTACCCCCCTCGATTTCCCGAGAAAAACTGTATCCGAGATTGATGTACACGTTTTTCGGGTGATAGGCCCAGTTCAAGTCCATACCGCTTCGGTTGTTTGCCAATTGACCAAAGCCTAATAAAGACGTTCCCGTTGGTTGTAAAACACCCGAGCTTCCCGCCTGCCCCGCCGGAATACTGTTGATTGAAGACTCGTTAATCGAACCGTTGACCATTGCTCCGGCATTATTAATGGCATCTGGGCTAATGTAAAAGAGGTGCGCCTGCGCATCCCAGGGCTTCTTGGGCTGGTAGATCAAGCGACCCTGCGCCGCCAAACCTTGGACCCTGCCGTAGTCTTCCGAGAAGTAGCCGCTCCATCCCGATTCCGCATAGCCCATCCAAGCGCCCTGATGGTAGGCCACCTTTCCAGTATGCATGTGGGAGCCAAAAGGTTGCTGAAGCATGGAGTCCTGGTAGGCCTGTTGGTTCATGCTTTGGGCCGAAAACGTCCAACGCTCGCCCAATGTCTTCACGTATTGCCCAGCAAAGGCACCGTTGGGACGGGGATCAAAGCCGCCATTCTGCTCGTTCTTGCCGATAAGAAGTTTGACTTGCTGTCCAAAGGGAAGGCCAAGCATTTCGAGGATGCCTCCTTGAAATGCGCGCTTTCCCCAGCGTTGTTCTTGGCTCACCTGACCACTACTCACATAGTTGTTGTAGCGTTCAAAGGGGCTCAAGCCGATGGGGTCCCAAGGGTTGCGGTCAAAGAGCATGTAGCGGTTGTAGCCTATGTAGGCGCCCATGGTAAGTTCGGTCAGCTCGTACCAGTGAATACCGCCCAGGCGCACACCCACCCCCCCCAGGGGAGTCACGACTGTGCTGAAAAGGTTCATGCCCAAGAGCATGTTCATCTGGCCGCCGATGCGGGGTTGCTTTAGCGGTGCATCGTAGTTGCCGAGCAGGCTGTCTGTCACGGGGAGGCTGTAGACGGAGGCCACATTGCCCTCTAAAAACTGAAAAGCGAAGAGGTCCATGCCCCAGGTGGCGCCTTTACCCGCCTTGCCGCTGATATTCAGCATGAACTGAGGCAATTGACTGTCATCACCGATGAAGATGTCGCGCTCCGGCAAAGGATATCCCGCCACCGCTTCAAAACCGCCAGGCAAATAGCGGTAATCCATGAAGTAGCGGTAGTAGCCTCCAGCGTTCACGGACCGCAACCTCGAAGGCTCCATCTTGGGGAAGGATCCAAAAGGGCTGCTCAAGTCCATGGCAACAACCATCGGGTCCACGTGGGTCTTGGTAACCAAAGGCTCTGCAATGGCCTCCGCTGGTTTCAGTTCTTCTGGGTTCGAAATTTGTGCATGCATACCGCCCACAGAAAGTAGCAACGCCATAAGGGTCCATGTACAGCTATTTCTCATGGGGCGACGGCATTTAAAGGCAATTTGGCCAGTTCGACAGATCGGCCAGGCCGATCATTGGCTTTGCGTAACTCCACAAAGAATGGCATATTGCCAAATGCTACGAACCCCTCGGCTTCGAGATACACAAAAATCCTGTATGCGCCTGGTTTGCTAGGCACCCGGAAGGATATTGACTCATTGTCATGGGTTCCCGCATTTAAGCTGCGCAACGCTTTGTATGCAATACTTGGCGGCCGATTTTCAGCATCCCCTCCCGATTTAATGTCGGTGCTTTCCGGGAGGATTTCATACCAAAATTTCGATTTCTTCACGCGATCTGCCACGGTGGCTTCATAGGGGATGGCCACCTTAGTCCCCGCGACCAAACGTGGAGTATCATTGCCAACAGACTTAATGGAAATAGGCGCCGAGGCACATGCCTCTGAGGGACTTTTTCCTTGCCATACCTGTCCTACTGCCCAAAGGGTTTCTGTCGGCTTGTCCATTTCGGTATACAAGCCATACCACGTAGGTGTGGTTTCTTGTTTTTGTCCCCAGAGAAAGGCATACGAACCCAAACAAGTGCGTCGTTCCGCCCAAATTTTATCTTGGTACCGTCGGCTGTAGCTCAGGGCCTTAGAACCAGAGCTTTGTTCTTTTGGCGCTCCCCATGCTGTTCGAGCTACTTCCCAATGGCCATTTGGACCCCATTCGGTAATCATATAGGGACCGGTCCAGCCAAAGCGTTCAATTTGACTGGGAAGCTTGTCTAAATCACTGTAGGTATTAATTCCATAAAAATCCAAAGAAGGACAACGCTGCTTTATGAGAAAGACTTCCGTCGAATCTAAACCGGCCGTAATAGTGGTCACTGGGTGATGTGGATCTTTCTGATGGATCATAGCAGCGATATCTTCCACCGCATACCAAACATTCATATTGCTGTAGTTGAGATCAACTTCATTTCCCACGGACCAAGCCAACAGGGCGGGATGGTCTTTGAAGGCATCAATCACCTGGCTAAACGCATCAAATTGAGATTTTACACGATCTGAATTGTCGTAATCAAAGCCGTGCCGTTCGTGCTGTACCCACAATCCCAGCATCACGGTCACGCCATGTTTTAGAGCTTCGTCTAGGATCTCCTGCGCATCGTCTGTACTCCATGTTCGAATGCTGTTCCCACCAAATCGCGCCACATCTCCTATGTGATCAATGCCACCTCCGCCGCGCACATAGTATGGCTGGCCATCCCGCATGAATGTATACGATCCATCAACTGTCTTTTCGACAGTCGTATGAACGGCATGATTCTGCGCATAGCTGGTGAGGGTCGCAAAAAGCAAAACGGGCAGACTCCATTTCAGATAGTTTTTGCGAGCTTGACCTCTTTGGTTTGACATGCGTTCAATGTTGGCTAAAAAATTTATTGCCAAGTTATGGTACAAAAAACACTTTCTAAATGAATTTATTGTATTATTGTCCTAAGTACTATTATTGATTCATCAAATTTAACTCCATGAAAAAAACTCTTACTCTTTTGGCTATGGCCATTTTGGGAAGTGCCTTCGCACAAACTAACGTCACCTTTCAGGTAGATATGAACAACTATGCTGGAACCTTCACAACACCCGAAGTGAATGGAACTTTCAACGGATGGTGTGGCAACTGCGCGGCTATGTCCGACGCAGACGGCGACAACATTTGGGAGGTCACCATCGCTTTGACTGCTGGTGATACGGTAGAATACAAGTTTTCGAACGACAGCTGGGCCGGTCAAGAAACGAATGACCCCACTGCTCCTTGCACCAATGGTAATGCTACCTACACGAACCGCGTCCTCGTAGTTCCTGCAGCGGCTACTACCCTTCCTGCTGTTTGCTGGGCATCATGTGACCCATGCAGCACATCGCCTTCTACAGCGAATGTAACTTTCCAAGTGGACATGCAGTTGTTTACGGGCAGCTTCACCGCCCCTGAAGTGAATGGCACGTTCAATAGCTGGTGTGGTAACTGTGCCGCAATGACCGATGCAGACGGCGACAACGTATGGGACGTAACCGTCGTATTGAATGTTGGTGACACTGTAGAGTATAAGTACTCGCATGACAACTGGGCTGGTCAAGAAACGAACGACCCAACAGCAGCATGTACCAATGGCGACGCTACCTATACGAACCGTGTATTGGTAGTGAGTGCTTCCGACACTCTGGACGTAGTTTGCTGGGGCTCTTGCACCGCATGTTCAGGTATTGGCATGGACGAGGAGGCAGCCATTATGACGATGACTCCAAACCCTGCTAATTCTGTATTGAATATTGACTTCGTTGGAAACCTCGGTGCATACAGCATCGTTTCTTTGAATGGTCAGATTGTAGCATCTGGTTCGTTGAATAACGGGCAGAACGAAGTAGCTACTGCTACACTTTCTAATGGTATTTACTTGGTACGTGTTGCTAGCGAGCAAGGCGAGACCATGCAAAAACTTGCCATTCGCCACTAAGGTATTTGATTGTTGAGAAGGAAGGCCCGTGGCGCAAGTCCGGGCCTTCTTGCTTCTCTTTTTACATTTGAGCTCACTTTATTACGTCTGATGACCATGCGTTTCCAACTACCTACCCTCGTCTCTTTATGCTTTATTGGCTCTTCATATATTGCCACGGCCCAAACGGTAACAATCACTGGACAAGTGCTGGACCGCTCGGATCGTAGCCCAGTGGAGGCCGTTATTTCTATTCTACCTGCGAGCCAAGTAAAAACAGCAACTGATTATCAAGGAAAATTCACCCTTCAAGCGCGTACTGGAGATTCTCTGCTCGTACAGGCCTTTGGGTATGAAGAGGCTCGCATTCGATTGGGAATGGTAGCGTCGTTAAATATTTCCCTCGTACCCAATCGGGCGGAATTGAGCGAAGTCGTGGTAACAGGCTATGGTAGCTCCACCAAAAAAGAGCTTACGGGCGCCACATCCGTGGTAAAGAGTGAGCAAATTACTAAGCTGAACATCCCACGCATGGATCAGGCCCTGCAGGGTCAAGTTTCTGGGGTAGTGATCAATACCAACTCCGGCTCGCCTGGAGGTTCGACGAGCATCCGCATTCGCGGTTTGAGCACTTTTGGTGATAACGACCCATTGATCCTAGTCGATGGGGTAGTGTATGATTCTGAAGGCCTAAACGCACTCAACCCCAACGATATTGAGTCTATCAACGTTCTGAAAGATGGCACTGCCTCCATCTTTGGTGTGCGGGCTGCCAATGGCGTTATTCTCATTGAAACCAAGAAGGGCAGCCAAGGAGCTCCTGCCGTCTTTGAATACAGTGCATACCTCGGAGTACAACAATCGGCACGACGACTTGGATTGCTCAATGCGCAAGAATATGCCGTCCTCAAAAATAATGCGTTTCTCAATGGTGGACAGGACCAACCCTTTGCAAATACGGCCTTGGGCATAGGCACGGACTGGCAGGAGGCGGTGTTCCAAACTGCGATGACCTCCAGTCACAGCGTATCCGCTACTGGGAGCTCCAACAAAACGAACTATTCTATTGGCGGCTCTTATTTCACACAGGATGGAATCGTGGGCGGAGCTAAGAGCAATTTTAGCCGTTACAACGGCCGGGTAAACCTCAGCACGGAAATGACCCCGCGTTTACGCTTGAACTCCGTTTTTCTATTCACTCATGAAGAGCGTCGCACCTTAGCTGAAAATGGCATCGGATCGGTTCTCTTTAATACCATCAATGCCTACCCTACCGAACCCATCATCGAAGAGGACGGAAGCTACAGCTACCTTGCCTTGGTGGGTGACATCATCAATCCTCTAGCCCAAATGGCCAACACCTACAATCAATCTGGGGTGAACAAGTTCGTTGGCAAAGAGGAACTCGCGTGGGATCTTGGCGAACATCTCACATGGACCAATCGCTTTAACTACAACTATGCTCTGGTGGATGGGAAGGTTTTCTCTCCGCTCGTGTGGTATGGTCCAGGTAAAGCCCAAAACTCCGCATTGAATGCCGACTTGGATGCCCCCACAGTGGAACTCGCAGAAGGTTTTAGCCTAGAGCGTGGTCCAAGTGTCTATCAGCATCGTGACACCTATGGAGACCTAGCTTTTGAATCCTATTTGAACTATGATCGCAGTTTTGGGGAAGATCATGATTTCAAAGCCACGGCCGGAACCTCCGTTTTTGTTCGTCAAGGCAAAGGACTCGGTGCTTGGGCTTTCAACACCCCGAACAATAGCTGGGAATATGCAGACATTTCGGCGAGTCAAGCGGCCGGTGGCTACCTCAACGGCGCCAGTAGCTTCTTTTTTGAGGAGCGCTTGCTATCCGCTTTTGGCCGGGCCGAATATGCCTTCAAAAAGCGCTACCTACTTTCAGGGGTCATTCGTCGGGATGGTTCGTCCAAGTTTGGCCCAAATGCACGCTGGGGTCTTTTTCCAGCCATTTCTGGCGCATGGATTATCTCTGACGAGCCGAGTTATGGCCTCGCTGATAAGATTGACTTTGCCAAGGTGCGCTTGAGCTACGGAGTGGCTGGAAATGACCAAATTCCAAATTTTGCCTACCGCGCCTTACTCAATGGCGAGGGGGTTTATCCGTTTAACGAATTACTTACCCCCGGCGTGGCCATTGGTCGTGCATCCAACCCGGACCTCAAATGGGAAAGTACACAGCAAGCCAACATTGGATTGGATTTGCGCATGTGGAACCGACTCAATGTCACATTGAACGCCTTTGAGAAGCGCACGAGCGACCTCCTATTCCAACCTGACGTATCCGGAATCCTTGGCACATACAGCGCAGGAGGCTATCCCCCCTTCATTAATGCAGGCGATGTCCGTAACCGTGGCCTCGAAATGGAATTAGGCTTCACGAGCAAGCCCATTCGACCTGGTCAGTTCTCTGCCAATTTCAACATAACCTTCATGCAGAATAAAGTCCTACGGGTACCCGATGGAGTCGACTTCATCCCTGGCGCCGGGTTTGGCGTAGGCGGCAATGTGGCCACGCGTTTTGAAGCAGGATTCCCTATTGGTTACTTCCACGGCTTTGTGACTGATGGCATCTTCCAGAGTCAAGCCGAAATTGACAACAGCCCAGTTGTTCAGGCGAGCGCTCGCCCTGGTGATCTCAGATTCGTAGACATCAATGGCGATGGCGTCATCAATTTCAGTGATAACTCGGACAAAACGCAAATTGGCTCTCCCATTCCTGACCTCACCCTCGGTCTGAACCTAAGCTACCGCTATAAATCCTGGGACGTGAGTACCAATTTGTACGCCGCCTTGGGACAGGAGATTATTCGCAACTACGAACGCCAGCAGCCCTATGCCAATATGTTAGATTATACCATCGGACGATGGACCGGCAATGGCAGCAGTACAACCATCCCGCGTCTCACAACTTCCTTGACCCGGAACACGGTTTTCTCCGATTTTTATGTTGAAAAAGGGGACTTCCTTCGCGTGCGAAACCTTCAAGTGGGCTACAGCCTTCCAAAGTCTATGACTGAGCAACTTGGTGCCTCCAAGCTTCGTGCTTATCTCTCTGCCAACAACCTCTTTACCTTAACGGGCTACCAAGGCTTTGACCCGGACATAGGAAACTTTGGAGGGGTTCTCGCTGCCGGTGTCGACTATGGTTTTTATCCGCAGGCGCGCACTTTGATGTTTGGTTTAACGCTTCAATTCTAAGACATGATGACACAACTACGCCCCTTAGCTCTATCGGCAGTTTTGTTTTTTGGCCTGTCCGGTTGCGACAAATTTCTTGACGTGCAGCCACGCTATGTGCAGGATGCTGAGAATTACTTCAATCAACCTTCGGACTATGAAATGGCGCTTACGGCGGCCTATGACCTACTCCAAACATCCTACCTCACGCAGTGGATTGGGGAAATTGCTTCGGACAATGCCATTGCAGGTGGGGAAAGTGTAACAGACACTGAAGGGCTGCACCAAATAGAAGCCATGACCCACAATGCGGTCAACAATGAGCTTCGGAGCATTTTTCGATGGAATTACGCCGGCATTGCCCGCGTCAATTATATGATGGAATTCAAGGACAAAATTGACTTCCCTGGCAAAGAAGGCTTGATCGGTCAAGCCCGCTTTCTTCGCGC
>JAQWXR010000049.1 GCA_029254375.1 Schleiferiaceae bacterium
TGAAAACCAAGAGGAACACTCGAAGTAAGCCATGAACCTCAAACCCCGAGTGCAACGCATTGCCCTGGCGGGCGGGCTGTTCTTCATTTTGAGCACTGCCCACCTTTTCACGCCGGGTCAATTCATGGACGGCGCGACGTATGCGGCGGTGTCGCGCAATCTGGCCATGGGGTTAGGGAGTGCTTGGGACCTTTTTTACACCCCGGGACTCTATCCTCATTTCGTAGAACACCCTCCCCTTCATTTTTGGCTCCAGTCCCTCTTTTTTCAAGGACTTGGGGACCAGTGGTGGGTGGAGGATGTCTATGGGCTCCTTATTTGGTTCTTGACGGCACTTGCAATTGACCGCCTTGGAAGGTGGTCCGGCCTCTCTCAGCGAGCGTTGCAATGGGCATTACTTCTTTGGACATTTATCCCCGTCGTGACCTGGTCTTATGGAAACAACCTTTTAGAAACCACATTGAGTGCGTGCCTCGCCTGGGCTGCTGCAACTTCGGTATATGGTATGCGGCGAAATCAATGGATTTACAGCTGGCTAGCTGGATGTTGGATTGCCGCAGGCTTCCTGGTCAAAGGACCTGTGGCTCTATTTCCTTGGGCACTACCTTTCTTTTGGCATATTACCGGCAATTGCCCTGACTCAAGCCTTAAACGGATCGTCAAAGACAGTAGCGGTATTATTTTAGGCAGCTTGATCCCTTTAGGAGTTTTGTGGGCACTCCCTGCCTCTCATGACTATCTAAGTGCTTATTGGGACAAGCAGATTGTTCAATCACTCGAGTCTATACAAACGGTAGAAAGCCGCTGGTTCCTGCCCGCTAATTTTGCCATGCAACTCCTCGTACCCACTCTGTTCGCCCTGGGCGTTCGAAAGTTTAGACCCATTTCGGAAGGTCGTCAAGTCATTTCTCCAAGAACCTCCGCCTTCTTCCTTCTGGCACTGAGCGGGGTTATACCCATGATGATTTCACTCAAGCAGCGGGATTTTTATGCCACGCCGGCCTACGCCTTTGCGGCTTTGGCTTTGGCCTTCCTGCTCGATGGGCATAAGACGGCCGGTAAATCCATCCATCCGCGCATCCTCTGGCAATGGACCTTGGGCTTGTGGGCCATAGGATTTGCTCTCCGCACCTTACCCGAGGTCCATATGTCACGTGATTTCACGCTGAGACAATCAATCCACCAAGCGGCAAATACACATCGTGGACAGACCGTCTTTGTGAACGACAGCCTCCTCAGTGATTGGAATTTAATCGGGCAATGTGCTCGAGTGGGCGAACTTTACTTGGCTTCGGAAGCACTGGACAGCAGCTTTGCTGGCCCAATACTTGAGTTCAAAGAGGGTCGCGTATTTATTTTCGAAGACTAAGGTTTCGAGGTGAGGCCATTGATACGTCCTCTCTGTGCTGATTTTATCCAAGCCTCTTCGAAAATTAAATCCGGTCTACCATCACTTTGTAGGTGGGATCCTCGTCCAAATTGACATCAATAATCTCAGAAGCATTGGCTAACAACACTTGGCAATCTGGACTGACGTGGCGAAGAATTAATTCCTTGCCCGCTTTTTGGTAGCGCTCTGTAAGTTTGTTCAATGCATCAATGGCCGACATGTCCACAATTCGGCTCTCTGCAAAATCAAGGATGACGCGCTGCGGATCTCCTTCGACATCAAATTTCTCCTGAAACGCGGAGATGGATCCAAAAAATAGAGGCCCAAATAATTCATAATGCTTGGCGCCCGATTCGTCCAAGAACTTGCGGGCACGAATCCGTTTAGCATTATCCCATGCAAATACGAGCGCCGAAATAATCACTCCGACCAACACGGCCAGCGCCAAATTATGCAGTACGATCGTAATCACCGTAACAAGCACCATGACGAGCGTATCTGAAAACGGCATTTTACGAAAGGTTCTCAAACTCGCCCACTCAAAGGTTCCAATGGCCACCATGATCATCACCCCAGTCAGAGCCGCCATGGGAAGCTTTTCGATCAGACTTGACCCAAATAGGATGAAACTAAGCAAGAGCATCGAGGCGGTAATTCCAGATAAACGGGCACGAGCCCCAGACGAAATATTGATGAGGCTTTGTCCAATCATCGCACAGCCTCCCATCCCGGAGAAAAGACCGGATAAAATATTCGCTGTGCCTTGGGCCACTGCTTCCTTATTCCCTCGACCCCGGGTTTGCGTGATCTCATCGACAATATTGAGCGTGAGTAAGCTCTCAATCAAGCCCACCCCAGCAACGATTAGCGCATAGGGGAATACAATTTCGAGCGTATCCCATGCCCATGGAATGGCTGGAATATGGAAGGGTGGAAATCCTCCTTCAATGGATGCAATATCCCCTACCGTCTTCGTTTCCAAGCCCAATCCTAAGACTAAAGCAAATACAAGGAGTATCGCCAATAAAGAAGCCGGAACAGCTCGGGTCCATCGGGGAACGATGTAAATGATGGCCATCGTTAAGCCCACGAGTCCAAGGCCCAAATAAAGTGCAGAGCCGGACAACCACTGTCCTTGAGCATCTTTGAATTGGCCAAGCTGAGCCATAAAAATGACTACGGCTAGGCCATTGACAAACCCATAGATGACCGGCTGAGGTACCAAGCGAATCAACTTCCCCAATCGCAATAGCCCGGCAGAAACCTGAATAATCCCAGCGAGGACCACTGCCGCAAAAACATATTCTACCCCATGGGATTTGGCCAATGTGACAATGACCACCGCAACGGCTCCCGTCGCACCAGAAATCATCCCCGGACGACCTCCAAGTACCGACGTAACCAATCCCATCACAAAGGCCGCATAAAGGCCTGTCAAAGGGGAAAGGCCCGCCATCAAGGCAAAGGCCACCGCTTCAGGAACTAGCGCCAAGGCAACCGTGAGGCCTGATAAAATTTCTTTGCGATAATCTATGCGTTGCTCAAAGTCAAAAAGCCGAAGGGAAGATTGAAAAGACATACGATTGGACGGGGTGGTTCTTTGAAATTATATGGTCACTCTATGAGACGTTCGTCGCACTTGTTTAAATGCATGAAAAAACCCGCTCAGCTTCCTGAGCGGGTTCTCGTTGTTCTGGCGGAAGAAGAGGGATTCGAACCCCCGGACCTGTTACGGTCAACGGTTTTCAAGACCGCCGCGATCGACCACTCTGCCATTCTTCCGCGGCAAAAGTACGTAACTTCGCCCTTATGCGCAGAATGCTTTTGCTTGGATTTTTCACTTGCTCTCATATCCTCTTGGGCCAAGGGCTTCGAATGGCCGTCGACGTGCATCCATACTGGGCTGCAAAGCCTGGTCATTTTTTGGAACTCACCTATAGTATTGAACCCAGTAGTCTCTATGCCGCCTGGGTAGACAGCACTGACCCTGTGGTCACTGTGGTCGCCCTTTTACAAAATCAAAAAGAGGTCATTTCATTCGACAAAGTAAGCATTGACTGTCCTGCGCAAGACCTCAAAGCCAACATTCTATATCCGATCGTCCAAAATGCCTTTTTAGCTGCGGATACAGGAAATCTCCATCTGACCATTTACTATGGCCTTGGGGATGCCTTGACTGATACCCTCCATGGCCAGTTTTATATCGCCCCGCAAAAAGGAAGTGCCATAGCCCCTTTGGCATGGAAAGAAGTGCAAGGCAAGACCTTGGCTCCGAGGGCGCAATTTGGGCAGGCCGTATATGCCAATGATAGCGATCGGGTCAATTTCTACACGCAAGCCTACCAATTACCAAAAAGCAAAAAGTGCTTCTTTACCTATGAAATTTATTCATTGGACAGCGATCGTCCGATGCCTGGCTATGGAGGGGTATTAAGGCTTCAAGGAGGTGATGAGCCTGTAGTTCCTATTCAGGGCGGTCTCTGGGTAACTGACTTACCCACGGGCCAGTATGAACTGCGTTGCACCTTGAACATCCAGGACATGGAGCCTCGGTTTTATCCCAAAGAGCAGCTGCGATTTTATCGAGTAAATCCAAGTGAAACGGCCCGATGGAATGACGAAAGCCCCATAGATCCCCGGTGGATGGGGCAACTCGGGCAAGGCGATTCCCTCCGGTATTGGATCAATGGGCTCTATCCCATCGCATCAGTCGCTGAGCGCCAGCAGATTGAGCGTATGAGTCCTAATGTGAGCGACACTTTAATATGGCGTTTTGCGCAACGCTTCTGGGAGAGTCGACATCCCGGCGACGCCCTCAACCAATTCATTTTGTACAAAAATCTATTGGGCAAAATAGCCAGTGAATACAGTAGCCGAGCGGTCCCAGGTTATGCCACGGATCGAGGGCGAATTTTTCTGCAATACGGCCCGCCGACCTTGACCGAAAAACGTCCCTTCGAAACGGATGGCTACCCCTATGAGATTTGGCAATACAACACCCTAGATGTCCCGAATTCCCCCTATCAGATTAACAAGATTTTCATTTTTGTCAATTATGCGGTCGCTGGGCGCAATTACGAGTTGCTCCATTCGAATGCCATCGGTGAGATTTACAATAGTCGCTGGAAAATTGCCATACAGAAACGCTCCTACAATACGGAAGATATTGACGACACGGGCCAAACTGGCTTTGACAAATTTGGCAGCCGTATCTATAACAATATTATTCCTGGAGGAGGGTGAAAACAGCCGTTGTAATTCTAAACTGGAATGGACGTCATTGGCTCGAGAAGTTCCTCCCCATCGTGATTGAACGCAGCCCAAATTCCTTGGTGGTGGTGGCTGACAATGGAAGTACCGATGATTCTAAAGAATGGACCGCTACACACTGTCCCCAAGCATATTGGCTATCCATTGACCAAAACCTTGGCTACGCTGGGGGCTACAACCATGCCTTGCTCGCCCTAAAGGAGGGCTTCGCCACACTGCGTTACGCGGTACTCATGAACTCAGATATTGAACCACTGGACGGCTGGCTTGCCCCGCTAGAGGACTTCATGGAATCTCAGCCTAAAGCGGGCGCCATCCAGCCAAAGCTATTAAGCTACGCCGACCCAGGTCGATTTGAATATGCCGGCGCCATGGGAGGCGGCATGGATCATTGGGGCTATCCTTTTGCTCGAGGGCGCGTTTTTGACCATTGCGAAGTGGACGAGGGGCAATACGACGATCCCGCCTTTCCTGAAGTGTTCTGGGCATCTGGGGCATGTCTCATGGTCCGATTGGAAGCCTTTTATGCCGCAGGGCAGCTAGACCCCCTACTCTTTGCTCACATGGAGGAAATCGATCTCTGTTGGAGGATGTGGCGAACGGGATTCACCGTGCACGCCGCTGCCCCATCCCGTGTTCTTCATGTTGGAGGTGGAACCCTTGGGGCGCTCAGCCCTCAAAAAACATATTTGAACTTTCGCAACAGCCTCTTGGTGGTAGTTAAAAATTTGCCTACCCTCACTGCCATGCGGATTGTGGCTGCGCGGCTCTTTTTAGATGGCCTAGCAGGCCTCGTTTTCTTATTCCGAGGCCAAGGAAAGCACTGTTTGGCGATTATTCGAGCCCATGGATCCTTTTACCGTCTCTTCGCGCACTTTGCGCTACAACGAGGCCCCGGAGCCAAGGCATGGCCTAATGCCGGCCATGTCAATCGTTCCATCGTCTGGGCCTACCATGTTCAAAAAAAGCATCAGATCCCCTTCTCTTGAGATTTTCGCGGGTGAAACTTCAACACCGCATCCCTTAAGTGCTGCTGCTCAAGGTGGGTGTACATCTCCGTGGTGGTGATGCTTTCGTGTCCCAGTAGTACTTGAATCACTCGGATGTCCGCACCGTGTTGAATTAAATGCGTCGCAAACGTGTGACGCAGGGTGTGTGGACCAATTTTTTTTTGGATTCCTGCCTGCACGGCAAGGGCTTGTAAGCGTTTAAATACCCAGACACGACTGATCGCTTTACCACGCTGATTCAAAAATATGTGGGTCTCAAACCCTTTTGACGGCTCAAGGTGCACTCGAACCTCCTGAATGTATCGGAACAGAGCATCCAAAGCCGAAGGGTAGATCGGAACAATGCGTTCCTTGTTTCCCTTACCCACGACGCGAATCAAACCATCCTCCCTAAAAACATCCCCAGTTTTGAGGAAAACCAACTCCGAAACTCTCAGACCACAGGCGTAGAGAACTTCAATCATGGCCACATCGCGCTCTCCGGAGGCTTGGCTTCGGTCTACCGCTGCTAGCAATGCATCCACCTCGGGAATGCTCAGATAAACGGGAAGCTTCTTTCCCAACTGAGGCGCTTCAATACCATCCATGGGGCTTTTATTCAGTATTTCTTCCTCGAGCATGAACGCATAGAAGGTCCGCAAACTACTGCGCATCCTTGCTTGACTCCGAGCGGTCTTTCCCTTCGTTGCTTGCATTCTTAGAAAGGTCCTCAAGGCCTCTGTTTCTAATTGCTGAGGACGCACATCGCTTTCCAATGACCATGAAGCCAATTGTTTGAGGTCATTCTGGTAGGCTTTCAAGGTATTGGCACTCAGACCACGCTCCAATCGGAGGTAGTTCATGAATTGCTGCATCGCCAAATCCCAGTTCATTCGTGGAAAGTACAATGGATTGGCCAGGCTATGGCTTTTTGATTCGGACTTAGTGAGATGCGCGAAGGATCAGAGCCTCCATTGCGAAACGATACCCCAGCCAGCCGAGGCCACTCAGGCTTCCTTGAGTGTAGGGAGCGAGGAGGGAAACACGTCGAAAAGCTTCCCTCGCATAGGTATGACTTAGGTGCACTTCCATCACGGGGGCTGTGAGTCCTGCTACAGCATCGCGTATCGGAAGGGATTGATGGGTCCATGCGCCGGGATTTAGGACAAATCCTACCCCATGGCCATCTACTTCTTGCATAAATCGAACAAGAACATCTTCGTCATTGAATTGGAGCGCCTCTATGCTATTCCCCGGCCAAGACTTTTCGAGCCAAGCCTCCCAGATAGGAAGCTGATCACTCAAAGTTTGAGCCCCATAAATTTCAGGTTGCCGCTGACCGAGTTGATCCAGGTTGATTCCGTGAAGTACGTAGAGTTTCATTTCTTAAAGGTAATTCAAGACGATTAGCCTCGTTTAGTGTGTGAGCCTCCTCCCATGACGGCCTCTAGAAACCCAATAGCATAGGCGCTCATCATAACCACGGTGCTAGCCACGGACAGGATGCCAATTCGAGCCGACCGATACTGCACGCCTGCGAGTATGCAGGGCACCAAGAAGTAGCCGATGAATACTACGAGAAGAGGCACAGCGGCCACAGCGGCCAAGAGAATAGAAAAAAGCGTTCCAAGTGTCAGCAGTAGCGGGAACAAATGGGTCACCTTTAGCTGGCCAGGATGGCGTTGAGCGAGCGCCCAACGGGCTCCTCCAAAACGCCGTACCTGTTTAAAAAACTGAGGCAGCGTGCTGCGGCGCTTATGCCACACAAGCGCCTTCGGAATTAAGCCCACCTGGTAGCCCGCACGCTTTGTCCGGATACTTAGATCCACATCCTCCCCTGTTTTGAAGTGAACATCATAGCCTCCCACGGCCTCAAATACGGAGCGTTTCATCCCCATATTAAAACCACGGGGGTAGTATGCGGCCGTGCGCTTGGCCCCACCCCGTATGCCGCCCGTGGTCCAAAAACTGGTCATACTGAAGCTTATGGCCTTTTGCAGAGGGCTAAAGTTCTCCGGTGCGGCATCAGGACCTCCAAAGGCATCCCAATTATGCTGAGCCAAACCAGCCTCTACCCGCTCGAGATAGTCTGCGGGTAATAAACAGTCCGAGTCCAAAAAAATCAAATATTCCCCTTGAGCATGGTGAGCGGCCAAATTACGGGCTTCCGAGACGGGCAGATAGTCTTCATGATGAAAGACCACCGGCAGGCCAGCAGCAGCACCCGCTGCTTCCACAACGGATCGAAGCCCATCGTTGGGGCTGCCATCGGAAAGAATCAACTCAAATCCTTCGCGCGGATAATTCAGTTGAGCAATCGAATGAATGAACTCTCGCACCTCTTCCGGACGATCAAACGTGGGAGAAATTATACTGAATTTCAAAAGGCTTTAAAACGCTGGATTGATGTGTCCCCCGATCGAATACTTGGGCTTCTTGCTAGATTGACGCACCATCAGTTCAGCGAGCAAGCCCGTCACAAATAATTGGGTGCCCAATATCATGGTGGTCAAGAAGATAAAAAACCAAGGGTCTTCCGTTACCAAGCCTGGACGCAAACCTTGAGCTATGTGATACAGCTTTAGCCCTCCCATGCTCGCCAATGCGAGACCTGAGGCGACAAACATGAGGATTCCCCAGGTGCCAAAGAAGTGCATTGGTCGGCGTTGAAAACGGCTCACCATGGCCAGTGTAATGAGATCTAAGAGACCGTTAACGAAACGATTCATTCCAAACTTTGTACTTCCGTACTTGCGGGCTTGGTGCTGGACAACCTGCTCCCCAATGTTGGCGTAGCCCGCCATCTTGGCCAAAACGGGCACATAACGGTGCATTTCTCCTTGAACCTCAACCGCTTGAGCCACTTCCAATTTATATGCTTTTAGTCCACAATTGAAGTCGTGCAGATGAATTCCTGACATCTTACGCGCAGCCCAATTAAAAAGTTTGGTCGGCAGTGTTTTAGACATTGGATCGAAGCGCTTCTTTTTCCAGCCGCTAATGAGGTCGAACCCATCTTCACGTATACCCTTGAACAAGGCGGGAATTTCTTCCGGTGAATCCTGTAGATCCGCATCCATCGTGATCACAACCTCGCCTTGGGCTTGTTGAAAGCCTACATGAAGGGCTGCGGATTTACCATGATTTCTCCGAAAACGCGTGCCGCGCACGGTAGAAAAAGTGCCTGCTAAGCCCTCAATAACTTCCCATGATTGATCTGTGGAGCCATCATTGATGTAAATGATTTCATACGTCAAGCCCTCCGCCTTGCACACGCGATCAATCCAAGAGGTGAGCTCAGGCAAGGATTCCGCCTCATTGAACAGCGGAACGACTATAGAAAGATCAAACGGAAACTTATTCAAACTCGGGGCGGTTTTTCTTCGTTACAGCCGCTACTACTAATGCGATGAGCGCAAAAAAGGCGATACCCATACCCCCCCCTTTGAGCTGCCCCGTGAATGTTTTGGTCAACATTGCTTGTTCGATAATCTTATCATGAAGATCGTCCGTGCTGGCCACGCCCATAAATTTCATAACCCCATCCAATTGTTCTTCCGGCATTTCTAACATCATGTCGTACTGGCGCTCACCATTGCGTCCAGCTAATTCGCCATCAATTACGTTGTAAAAGGTCAAGTTAAATGCTAGACCCATGAGGGTCGCCAAGATAAATGGAAGCATAAAGGCTGAAAAAGCCTCACGAAACGTGGCGAAACCACCGTTCTGTTTTTTGAATTGAAGAACCCCAAGGACAAACAGAACAAGAGTAGCAAACAAGACGGCCATACCGCCCCATTGTGAGGTGAACATGGTTTCATCAATGATGTAAACCGTTAAAACGTATAAAACACTCAGAAGCGTGCTTAGAATTCCAAATTGGACAGTGATTTTCTTTAACAATGGACTCATAGTTTCTTTTCAAAGAGGTTAATTGGGTAGAACAAATTTAACCATTTGCTCTTGGCCTTGATGCAGACAACTGAGCCAACCTTGTTTAGGGGTATGAATCGTCCAAATGAATGGCTCGTCACTCGTAGCCGTTTTTTGTGCTATGAGGCGCCCTGAAAAATCTAATAGTTCGAGTAAATCCCCTTCCTGAGCACCATGAATTTGCAATCCCCAAGGTACTGGCCATATCTCAAGCTTAGAATGCTTCTGAACTTCTGCGATACCAATCGTTGCGACCGAAACAATCGGCACAGTCACGTTAGGGAAATTGGGGTGGGATGTCGAGAATGTCAGTGTTTCGCCCACATAGGACAGCCCTGAATTGTAATCAACTTCTATCTCAATGAATCCGCCAGCAGGACACGTCGTGGATCCTGACCAATTTGACTCATCGCTCAAGCTTGAACTAGATAGCTGAACATTGGAAAAGACCAATGGAATATTCCCATCATTCACTACAATCAAACGACGCGTCCGAGTTCCTGGGTTGCTCAAATTGCTATAGTTACGAAGATGCAGACTGTCCTCCGTCAAATAAAAACTTGGCGCGGCCGTCGCGGAGGTAGGGCCAATCAGCGTGCTTATCCTTTCAAGAAATTGAGGGTAATCGACGTATGGATTGCGGTTATTCTGGAGCGCATAAATCCCGTCATTGCGGTACCTGTCCAAACTATCCGGATGGTAGGATTTATGCCAAGCATAAAGTGTAGGTTCTTGAGGCAAATAAAAGCCTGAATAATCCCCATAGCGCGTTACGAAGTAAAGCATGGCACGAGCGCAATCACCTTTGTGGGCGTCCCTAGGCTCAAATACCCCGCTTAAACGTTTACTCCCTCCTTGTGTCCAAGCAGGTGTTCCAGTAATAATGCCAAAAGGATTATTACTCCGCTGGGTATTGGCCATGGCGTCCGATGGAAATAAATGGTGAATATCACTCACCATCGGCGCTGCGCTACTAAAAAAGCTCTGCGGGAAGGTGTGTTCACAGTTGAAGTTATTTGAATTCGCCCCCGCACGGGTATTGAAGGTGGCCGTACGACCGGTGTAAACACATTCCACATCCCCTCCATGATTATCCAATGTGGCATACATATTATCGCGTGCCACGGTGTACGACAGGGAGGACTGATTAGCGGATAAGGTGTTCGTCAAAGCCAAGCGCAATGGGCCTTCCGATAAGTTTTGGGTGCCTGCGTAGTAGGGCATACTGTAGCTGCCATCCGCTTCAAACTCCAATCCAAAGGCCCCCAATTCGTGACTTGTCGTCAAAACAATTGGCAGCAAATGCTCCACATTGTGCACAGGCGTAAAACATACCGAAAGCATGGATGAATCACCCGGAGCAATCGACCAATTTGTCAACTGCAGATCCAAGAGCGTATCGTCAAAGAATGATGCGGATCGAATAGACTCAATGTCAAGAACTTCCGCAGTCAAATTGTGCAACCAGACAATGGATGAATCGCGTTGCAATTCTGTCACAGTACCTCGACTCAGGCTTGTTGTACTGAGAATTTGTCCGGAGAGTTCGGTCGTCGACAAAGTGAGGACCGCGATGCCAAGCATCTGAAGGGTAAATCTTAATTTCATGGGCATAGTCTTACAAAGGTCGACTATCTTTGCACTCGGGCAAGGATCAAACAACCAGCTCCTGATGAATCCCCCAGGACGGAAACGTAGCAAGGGTAGTTGGTCGTAGCGGTGTGATTTGACTCCTTGCCTTTTTTTCAAATCCCACCTTTTCTTTAGCGCGCGATAACCTCGAGGATTTGATCTACTATGTCCTCCACGCTCGGTTTCGAAAAATAATCCCCATCGCTTCCATATGCCGGTCGATGTGCCTTTGCTGAGAGCGTTGCAGGAGCGGCATCCAAATGTCGAAATCCTCCTTGTTCTTCTATGATTTTTTGCAAAAGATAGGCCGAGGCTCCCCCATCCACATCTTCATCGACGATGAGCAGTCGGTTCGTCTTTCGCACTGACTGAACACTCCGTCCAGACAAATCAAATGGCAACAGGGTTTGCGCATCAATAATTTCTACTTCGACATCCAGTTTTGATAATCTTTCCGCGGCTTCGATGGCCATTCGGCACATCGATCCATAGGTGACTAACGTAATGTCAGAACCCTCGCGAAGAAGCTCTGCCTGGCCCAGCGGCACAGTGAACTCGGCCAAGTTTGTGGGCAAAGCCTCTTTGAGACGGTAGCCGTTGAGGCATTCAATCACAAGAGCTGGCTCATCGGCTTGGAGCAATGTGTTGTACATCCCGGCGGCTTGAGTCATGTTTCTCGGAACACAGATATACATCCCCCTCAAAGAGCCTAAAATCAGGCCCATCGGCGATCCGGAATGCCAGATTCCTTCCAAACGATGCCCTCGTGTGCGAACAATCAGCGGGGCTTTTTGGCCTCCGGCCGATCGCCAACGTACTGTAGCACAATCGTCACTCAGAATCTCCAAAGCATAAAGAAGGTAGTCCAAGTATTGGATTTCAGCGATCGGACGCAAGCCACGCATGGCCATGCCTATGCCCTGGCCCGCGATCGTTGCCTCTCGAATGCCGGTATCGAATACGCGCGTTTCGCCAAAGGCCTCTTGCATGCCTTCTAAACCTTGATTAACGTCACCAATCGTTCCGACATCCTCGCCAAAAATTAAAGTTTCTGGATACCGATGAAATAATGCATGAAAATTATCCCGGAGCACCACTCGACCATCAACAGAGGGCGCACCTACTTCGTATAAGGGTGCCACGGTCGGCACCGCCAAGGCTGTTCCAGAGTGCAGCTGGGCACTATAGGCCTCAGCACCTCGTTCCTGCTGACTTTCAATCCAGGCTTGAATCGAATGAACATCTTTTCCCATCACCCGAGCTTGCGTAACCGCTTGCCGCACCATCGATAGCGAATCTCTCCACATCGCTGTTTTGTCCGAACGCAAGCGTTGAGCTTCGGTATTTTGTCCTAAAACATCTAGCCAGTCTGCCGCCTGATCTCGAATGACATGAAGCGGTTCTGAATACGCAGTAAATGCGGATTGCATGGCTTGCTTTGCTTCTTCTTTGGCTTGTGTCTCAATTTGATCCAGGTCATTGCCCGATAGCAATGAATGCGATTCAATAAATTGGCGGAATTGAGTAATGCAATCATATTCTAACTCCCAAGCCAATCGCTCAGGACTTTTGTATCGCTCATGAGATCCCGATGTAGAATGCCCTTGAGGCTGGGTCATTTGTTGAATGTGAAGCAGCACCGGGACATGTTCTTCGCGCGCTACGCGCTCAGCCTTTTCAAATGCGGCTACTAAGGCAGGATAATCCCATCCATTGGCGACAAGGATATCAAAACCCGGTTCCGTGGTTTGACCTTTTTTATCTATTTGGCGCTGAAATCCAGCCAAGGCCTTGGAAATACTCTGCTTGAGAGTTTGGTACTTCGCATGAACTGAAATCCCATAATCATCATCCCAAACACACATGACCATGGGGATTTGCATCACCCCGGCTGCATTCATCGCCTCCCAAAAATGGCCTTCCGATGAAGACGCATTGCCAATGGTGCCCCAGGCTACTTCCGAGCCGGCGCGACTGAAACCGTTATCTATGCCTAGCTCTTTGTAGACTTTAGAAGCTTGAGCCAATCCCAAGAGACGAGGCATCTGCCCACCCGTAGGAGATATATCTGCGGAAGAGTTTTTCTGATTCACGAGTGATTTCCAATCACCGTTCGCGTCCAACGAGCGTGTGGCAAAATGCCCATTCATTTGACGTCCACCACTCGAGGGCTCCCGCTCCAAAGAAGTATCCGCATACAGGGAGGCAAAAAACTGGGTTGGGCTCAACGCCCCAATGGCGATCATAAACGTTTGATCGCGGTAATAACCGCTGCGGAAATCCCCTTCACGAAATACTTTGGCCCATGCAAGCTGAGCAAGCTCTTTACCATCTCCGAAAATGCCAAACTTGGCCTTTCCTGTCAGGACTTCTTTTCGCCCAAGAAGGCTACATTCCCGACTTAATACGGCGAGTCGATAATCTTCTTGTATGGAATGAATGAAATCTGGGTTGTGCATGTTTACAAAAATAGGGTGACCTTTGTTCTTGAATCCTATTAAACCACATTCACCCAATGAAATTCTTTATCGACACCGCCAATTTGGCAGAAATTCAAGAGGCCCAGGACATGGGCATCTTAGACGGCGTGACCACCAACCCCTCTTTGATGGCCAAAGAAGGGATCGCGGGAACAGACCGCGTCATGGCGCACTACAAGGCTATCTGCGACATCGTCGATGGAGACGTAAGTGCCGAAGTGATTTCGACAGATTTTGAAGGCATGGTCCGCGAAGGGGAGCTTTTGGCCGCCCTGGATCCAAAAATCGTGGTAAAGATTCCGATGATTAAAGAAGGTGTCAAAGCCATCCGCTATTTTTCTGATCAAGGGATCAAGACCAATTGCACCTTGATTTTCTCAGCAGGTCAAGCCCTTTTGGCCGCCAAAGCAGGAGCCACCTATGTGTCCCCATTCATTGGCCGCTTGGACGATATTTCGACCGATGGCATGGCATTGATCGAGTCGATTCGTCTGATTTTTGATAATTACGGTTTCGAAACCGAAATTTTAGCCGCTTCAGTGCGCCATTCAATGCACATCATTCAATGTGCCGAGATTGGTGCCGATGTGATGACTGGCCCTTTGAGTGCCATTCATGCCCTCCTCAAGCACCCTTTGACTGACATTGGCTTGGAAAAGTTCTTGGCAGATCATAAGAAGGCGAATAGCTGAAGGGTTGAAGGGTTGAAGGGTTGAAGGGTTGAAGGGTTCTGGCCTATGGCCCTTTTACTTTCGAGGTAAACACTTTAGGCGTGGATCCAGGGTGTGCTCGGATAAAGGGTTTATGCACAACAACACGAGCGCACTAAAGTCCTTTCCGCTTCCACTTTCCGCTTGCGGTTATGGGCAAGGGCCCCTCCACGATGTGTTTGGGTCGTTGCCAAGATTCCATTGTTTCGAAGACCCTGAGCACATCTTCTCGTTGGACATCAGATAACTCTTCTGAGTACCAAACGAGGGCTTCGCCCCAGCGATCATCATCGATAGAGCCCGCAAAGCCCATCGGATGTCCTGGCATCGCACGCGCCATGGCTCGATCCACATCTTCAGGAAAGATCTTCTTCCCTCCAGAAATAATCACCCCATCCAATCGTCCAAGCCATTCAAACTCTGTATCACTCAAAATCTTTGCGGCATCCGCAGTCCGCATGTGGTGCACCCCGCGTTCAGGCGCATGAATACGGAGCGCTCCCTGATCTTCCGATACAGTCACGCCAGAGAGGCATTGGTAGCTTGACCCTCCACCCAGTTCACGGATGGCCACGTGGCTCAACGTTTCCGTCATGCCAAATCCATGGCTCAAACGAATGGAATGCCCTCTGGAGCGGTCCAAGAGCTGGCGCTCTTGTTCTGCGCCGAGTGGCGCGCCCCCGAGGAGAAGGCATCTCAAGCGGCTCCACGCGTCGGAGTCCAAGACCATAGCCTGTTGAGGAATAAGCGCCAAAAAGTCGAGTTGGCCCTCCCATTCTACTTCCCGCTGAACGGGTAAAATTTCACAGTGCATGCCTAGATGTAAGGCCCGCCATAGCATCAATCTCCCACCTGTGCTGTGCACATCCATCGCTAGAGCTGTGCGCATCCCAGGAATGAGGCCAAAAGTGCGCGCCGTGGCTTCGATGCTCGCATTGACAAAAGTTCGGGATTGCATCCATGTTTTTGCTTGACCTGTGCTGCCGCTGGTCTGCAACGCTAGCGTCATGGATCCCGAGCACCATAAATTGGCTTGTTCCAACACGGAATTTCGACGCCTCTCGTCACATCGAGGGTGAAAGGACAACATTCTTAGCGCATCCATAAGGCACCTGATCTTACTTCTGTACTTGAGGGGAGATTGTTCTGATAGAGACTTCCCGTTCCAAATCCCTGATAGCCTTGCAAATTTTCCAAACCCGAGGCCCACTGGGCAATAGCCGATAAGCCCACAGAGCCTTCAAGGGCTGAGGTTATCCACCAAGAGATATCACGTTTTTCAGCACGGAGAATCCAATCTTCACAGCTTTTTGCGCCACCCAGGAGCGATGGTTTCAAGACGATATATTGCGGTTGAACCTCATCTAAGAGGCGGTCGCGTTCGTCTGCGGAGTGGACGCCAATCAGACTTTCGTCTAAAGCAATCGGCACCGCGCCCTTCCGAGCTAGCATGGCTAAACCCTCCCGATCATGCGCTGGGCAAGGTTGCTCAATAGAATGAAGGCGATAAAGGGCCAAAGATTTCATGCGTTCAAGGGCCACGTCTGCAGTCCAGGCCCCATTCGCATCGACCCTTAGTTCGAGCTCGGCAGGACCTAGCGCGCGCATATCACTTAGTAAGGCACATTCTTGAGCAAAGTCCATGGCCCCTACCTTCATCTTGAGACATTCAAAGCCCGAATTCAGGTGTTGCTCCATTTGTTCACTCTGGTAGCAATGGTCTCCCATCCAAAGCAAACCGTTGATAGGAATTCCAGCCTCCCCTCGGCAAAAGGGACTGTCAAAAAGTTGTTTGGCTACTCGACCGGCTTGATCGGCCGCCCATGACCAAAGGGCCTGTTCCAAGGCGAATACCAGGCTAGGCCAAGCCTCCCATTCTGTATAAAGCGCAGCAGGAATCCCCTCTTTTGCCCAGGCGGACCATTGAGCCCTGTCAAGCGATTGAATCTGTGCACAGAGTTGCTCAAGCGCATCCACATAATCTGGGCGGTCATCGATGGATAAGCCTGGCAATAAACCGCATTCCCCTTGGCCACGAAAGCCTAATGCCTCCACTTCCAGAAAATAGCCGGGCTTCTGATGGAGTATACCTCGAGAAGTTCCAGCGGGGCGGATAAATTGATAGGTATAGGACCAAAAACGTGCCTTCATCCCCTCAGAAAAGCGGCTTAGCGCATTGGTTGGCGTCGATCAATAAGCCGATTCCAAGCAACAGGGCAAAGAGCACCGACTGCAGGGCGGTTGGCTTCAGCAAGGCATCAAATGTCGCGGGACTTTTGGCCTTCCACATCTTCCGTAATCCCTCCGCAAGAAGAGGGAGGGTAGCTAAGTAGAGAAAACTACGACTGCAGGTCATTTCTGTTTGAAGAAAGACATATGCCGTCGCCGCGCTATAGGCTTCCAAAACCAACACCGTTTGATACACCCGAGCCATGGGGAGTCCCAAACGAAGAGCGAGCGTGCGTTTGCCCGCTTGGCGATCCGTTTTCAGATCTCGCATATTGTTGAGATTCAGTACAGAAGCTGCCAAGAACCCTATGGCCAGGCCAGGAAGAATAACCAAGGGCTCCCACGCATGGCTTTGGAGGACATAGGATCCAACGACTCCCACAGGTCCAAAAAAGAGCATGACAAATACATCCCCCCATCCGCGGTACCCATAGGACCAACCCAGGGTGTAGCCCCGCGCGGCCAAGATCGCCATCGAACCGAGCAGAGCAAATGACATTGTCGCAAACCAAGGCATGCCTTGGGTGCCAATCCACACCGTCCAAGCCGTAAAAACGATACTGATGGCTGTGAAAATTTGGACCGCCCGACGCATTTGAGTGAGCTGGACTTGGCCGCTGCCCACCGCTCTTTGTTCCACGCCATGCTCTCCGCTGCGATGGGCATCTGCTCCGGAAAGCCCATCGCCAAGGTCATTGGCTAAGTTGGAGAGAATCTGATAGGCCGTCGCCGTTAGCACTGTGGCAGCGAGTACCCACGCATTAAAACTCCCATGATCAGCCGCAATCAAGGTCCCCAAGGCGATACACGCCAGAGCCAATGGAAGGGTCCGAGGACGCGCCGCTTGAATCCAAATGGCCCAATTTGACATTATGGGAAGATGGGGAATTTTCCGAAGTCTGGATCGCGCTTTTCCAAGAAGGCTCGTTTTCCTTCCTGAGCTTCTTCCATGAGGTAATACATAAGGGTGGCGTCACCGGCAAATTCCATGAGGCCGCGTTGGCCATCCAATTCGGCATTTAAACCGCGTTTGATCATTCGCAAGGCCATAGGCGAACGCATGATCATCATTTGGCACCATTCCACCGTGGTCGCTTCGAGGTCAGCCAAAGGCACCACCTTGTTCACCATTCCCATTTCTTCGGCCTCTTTCGCACTGTATTGCTGGCATAGAAACCATATTTCACGTGCCTTCTTTTGGCCAACGTGGCGTGCGAGGTAGCTCGAACCGAAGCCTGCATCAAAACTCCCTACTTTGGGGCCTGTTTGTCCGAACCGTGCATTATCTGATGCTATGGTCAAATCGCAGACCACATGCAACACATGACCCCCGCCAATGGCATATCCATTGACCATCGCCACCACGGGTTTTGGGATTTCGCGAATTCTCTTGTGCAGATCTAGAACATTCAATCGAGGCACACCGTCTTCACCGACATATCCTCCGACCCCTTTTACATTTTGGTCTCCTCCACTGCAAAAAGCTTTTTCACCCTCTCCCGTGAGTACCACTACACGGATGTCTGAGCGCTCACGGCATATATCCATGGCTTCGAGTATTTGCAAGATGGTTTCGGGGCGAAACGCATTGTATACCTCAGGGCGGTTAATTGTGATTTTGGCGATGCCGTTAAAAAATTCGAAACGGATGTCCGAGTGCGTTTGGATACTCGTCCAAGAAATAGGCTGATTCATGAGGTAAAATTAAGGTTGAAAGCGCAGCTTCCAGGATTGTTCACTTAGGTCGGGATCAGTAAAAATTTCAATGATGCTCGCTTCAGCTTGGGACCATAGCCACGTGCATGCATCTGGCATGTCTTCTGGCTGGCTGACTGAACGATAGCTTACACCCAAATGCGCCGCAAGGTGGGCGGAAGACCGTGCATGCGTCCAACGATAATGGCTATCCAGTCTGCTAGAGACCTTTGGACCATCAATCCATTGAAAGATATTCCCACCAGAATTATTAAATATGATGATTTTAAAATGAGGTGGAAGCGCATCATGCAGGAGTCCATTGGCATCATAAAAGAAGGCTAATTCCCCGGTCATCAATAAGGTTGGGCGATCAGATCTGAGCGCGGAGCCGACAGCCGTGGCGCTACAGCCATCGATTCCGCTCGCTCCACGATTAGCGTAATGTTGAAAATCACCCGACCAGCCCCCATGGGACCAGGTATGAAGGCCATAGCGCACGGCAGTGGAGTTCGCCCAATGCACATCCATCCCTTCGGGCGCATCCTGGGCAATAAATTCATGCGCCCACAAATCCGACCACTGTTTACAGGGATAAGCGCGCTGCTGGGTCCAAATACGAGCCCATGAAGGTTCGAATTTTGGGGAAATATCTGCCAGGGATTTAAGTCCTTCGTACGATTTCATTTCGACGAATTCTCTGAGGCTCCCAAACAGATTCGGATGGGGTTCCGATGGGCCAATATGCCAGTGCGGCGTTCCCACAAGGCGTTTTTTAGATTCTTTGGCAATCCAAGCCCCACCGATGGTGACAACGGCATCTACACGCGCTGCAGGGGCATGTACCCACGCATCTTCGAGGTTCAATGCGAGGCTGGCCGGCAAATTGGATAAGTGTTCTGCTCCGATGAGCCACCCTTTAGACCGCAATTGTTCGACCATTCGCCGGGTGGAGCCCCAAGCGGGATTCCATTGCCCAACGATCAACAAGGGTCGATGCGCTTCTTTGAGCCATTCTGGCAATATCAACTCCAAGTCTTGGCTCGGAAGGGACGGAAGCAGCGGAGGAAGGAAATCCGCAGGCAAGCTCGGTTGACCATAGAGCGGCTCTTCAAATGGAACGTTAACATGGACGGGTCCGTCGTTCAAGCCAAGAAGCGCTTCGCGCAGCATCTGGGTATTTTCTTCAAGTGGTAATGATGGATCCAGGTTTGCATGGCCGCGCAAATGCGATGTAAAAAGTTGTTCCTGACGAATACTTTGACCATGCCCTTGATCGATCAGATGCTTTGGGCGGTCGGCGGTAATCAGGAGCAATGGAATGCGCTGATAAAAGGCCTCCGCTACCGCCGGGCCATAATTCATTCCGGCCGTACCACTCGTGCAATAGGCGACCGCCGGCCGCATGGTTCGCATCGCCGCCCCCAAGGCAATATGGGCTGCGGCTCGTTCATCCAAAACCACTATTTCTTCTCCAATCAAGGCCGAAAAGGCTTCAATTAACGGGGCATTACGACTCCCGGGTGAAGCGACGCGCAGTGAGAGATTCAGCTCAGAAATTGCCTGAGCGAGCAGGGCCGCAAGGGGTTGAAAAGTCGAGGTCATTACCCGAAGATAACGCGCTCAAGCGTCTTAAGTTTTTGCTCTGTTTCTTGCCATTCTTGCGTTGAATCACTTTTGGAGGTAATCCCTCCCCCTGCATAGCAAAGCAAACCATTTGCCGACCATTCAAGACAGCGTAAATTCACATAATACACTGAGCGTTCTTCCTCAGTAAAGCCAAAATATCCGGCATAAAACCGACGATCATAGCCTTCTCTTTGGCGGATAAAGGTGGATGCTTGCGCCCGTGGAAGGCCACCGACTGCCGGGGTCGGATGCAGTGCCCGCGCTATTTCTTCCGAGCTCGAACCATTTTTTTCACCTTGAATGATGGAGCACAAATGTTCCACAGGGCCGGCGTTCATCACGCTGGGTCCCTCGATTGTGAGATGCTTGCAACCAAGCACTTGGAGCATGTGAGTAATATCCCGAGTGACTACGTTTTGTTCCTCCCGTTCTTTCGTGCCCCAGGAGCCAGATTGACCTGCGAGTCGTGTTCCCGCCAGACTCATTGTTTTTACATTATTACCCTGGGTTTCAACCAAGCACTCCGGGGTTGCCCCCATCCACAAGCTTTTCCCTGTTCTGTAAATCATATACACCGTGGCGCCAGGATAACTTTTACACAGGCGATTGAACGTATCCATTGGTTCGATATGGACCCCAGAGTATGCTTGACGGCGAGAAAGAACCACCTTTTCTATAGCACCCTCATCGCAAGCGCGACGGGCGGAATCAACCAAAGCCTCATAGGAGATCTGATCATGAGAAGAGTGAATATCTATCGTAGGCCAAACGGCGGTCTGAAGTACTTTACTCGCATACTTCAAGGCGAAATCACCTTGATGCTGCTCCAAGATATCATAGCGTTCTACCGCTCCAGAAAATCGAGCAAACAAGAAGGCACCGTTGACCTGTTCAATGAGAGCCAAGCATCTTGCCGGACCACCCGGTTCGCGAAGTAAGGCAAATCCCTTCATGAACGCTCTTTGCTCGCACGATCAACAATGGCATTGGTCATTTTGACAAATGAAATAAGCTTGCCTTCATCGTCGACCACGCGAATTTCAAGGACATGTGAACGGCGACCTTTATGTAAAAACACGGCCGTAGCATGGACAAAACCCGATCGAGCTGATCGCAGGTGATTCGCTGAAATTTCCTGGCCTACCGCCACAAAATTATGGGGATCATCAAGGAAAATATGTGAGGCTGCAGAACCTACCGTTTCGGCTAGACTCACCGTTGCCCCGCCATGGAGCAAGCCCAAGGGTTGCATGTGGGCGGGAGTCACGGGCATCCGGGCAGTCAAAGTTTGCTCCGTCATCCCGGTATACTTAATGGAAAGGGTTTCCATCAGCGTGCCTTCACATCGCTCATTTAAAATTGCCAGAATTTCCTCGTGTGTCATAGGGCAAAGATACGGGGAAGGCCTACCTTTGCGGCCGAACTTCATTTGTACCGAAGACATGATTGATATCACATTACCTGACGGCTCAGTCCGTTCATACCCAGCCGGAACAAGCGCCATGCAAGTGGCCGAGTCGATTTCCCGCGGACTCGCCCAAAATGCATTGACTGCGAAATGGGAAAGCATCACAGTGGAATTGAATGATGCCTTACCGGCCTCTGGTCGCCTGGTGTTTTTTACCTGGGATCAAGCCGAAGGAAAAGAAGTCTTTTGGCACTCTTCCGCCCATGTATTAGCCCAATCCATTTTACATTTTTATCCCAATGCACTGCTGACCATCGGTCCAGCCATTGAATCCGGCTTCTATTACGATGTGGATTTTCAGGGAGAGTCCTTCGGCGAAGGCGATTTTGAAAAGGTCGAAAAGCAGATGCTGGAATTTGCTCGCGAAAAAGCGGAATTCAAACTGCGCCCCGTTTCGAAAGCGAATGCCTTAGCCGCGTATGCGAACAATCCTTTCAAGACGGAACTCATCCAAAACCTCGAGGATGGCACGATCACGTTTTGCGATCACAGCAACTTCACCGACCTCTGCCGAGGGGGGCACATTCCCAATACAGGAATCATCAAGGCCGCAAAGGTCATGAGCGTCGCCGGGGCCTATTGGCGTGGGAATGAAAAGAACCCACAGTTGTCTCGGGTCTATGGGGTGTCCTTCCCAAAAGCATCCATGCTCACCGAGCACTTGCTCCTATTAGAAGAAGCGAAGAAGCGGGATCACCGCAAATTGGGAAAAGAGTTGGAACTGTTCACATTCTCTCAACGGGTAGGCCAAGGTTTACCCCTCTGGCTTCCCAAAGGGGCTGCACTGCGCGAACGCCTGGAGCAGTTCTTAAAGAAGGCACAGAAAAAAGCTGGATATCAGGGGGTTATAACTCCACACATCGGTAACAAAGAACTATATGTCTGCTCAGGGCACTACGAGAAATACGGCAAGGATAGCTTCCAACCTATTCGCACCCCGGAAGAAGGGGAAGAGTACTTCCTAAAACCGATGAACTGCCCTCACCACTGTGAGATTTATAAGTCATCCCCGCGCTCCTACAGGGATCTTCCTATTCGATTTGCTGAATTCGGCACGGTTTATCGCTACGAGCAGTCCGGTGAATTGCATGGCTTAACTCGAGTTCGAGGCTTTACCCAGGACGATGCCCACTTGTTCTGCACCCCGGACCAGCTCTTGGAAGAATTTAAGAAGGTGATTGATTTGGTGCTCTACATTTTCAAAACATTAGATTTTGAAAATTATACGGCCCAAGTGAGTCTTCGCGATCCAGAAAATCCAAGTAAATACATCGGAACTTCCGAAAATTGGGACAAAGCCGAAGCAGCGATTATTCAAGCTGCGTCAGAAAAAGGATTGGACACCGTTGTGGAATATGGCGAGGCCGCTTTCTATGGCCCAAAGCTGGACTTCATGGTCAAAGATGCCATAGGCCGCCAATGGCAGCTAGGGACCGTGCAAGTGGACTACAACCTTCCCGAGCGGTTCGACCTAGAATACAAAGGTGCGGATAACGAGATGCATCGTCCCGTTATGATTCACCGCGCCCCCTTCGGCTCGATGGAGCGTTTCGTCGCCGTGTTAATCGAACATTGTGCCGGTAACTTCCCTCTTTGGCTGACTCCAGATCAAGTGATTGTCCTTCCTATTTCAGAACGTTTTCAAGACTATGCAGAACAGGTTGTAAGTCTGTTAGAAATGTCCGATATTCGCGCCCTCATTGACGATCGGAATGAAAAGATTGGTCGGAAGATCCGAGACGCGGAAGTGAAGAAAATTCCCTTCATGATTATCGTTGGTGAGAAAGAAGTTGAAAGTGGCCAATTGTCGGTTCGCCGTCATGGTCAAGGAGACCTTGGAACATTTGATATTGAGGCATTTAGCCGAATTATCAACGAAGAGATTTCCAGCCGTTTGGCCCAGTTTTGACGCATGTTAAATAGTAATTAAACTCAAAAACTCTGGCACAGCCCTTCCGCAAAAGTGGTGGACGTGGACGTGGTCCTTACCGACCCGTTGTCCGTGAAAACCCGCACAAAATCAACGACGCGATTCGCGAATCTCAGATTCGTTTACTCCGCGACGGTCAAGAACCCGTAGTCATTTCTTCTCGTGAAGCGATGGAAATGGCCCAAGCCGAAGAACTCGATTTGGTCATGATTGCAGAAAAGGCTGATCCGCCTGTTTGTAAAATTATTGACTACAAAAAGTTCCTCTACGACCAAAAGAAGAAGCAGAAGGAAATCGCTGCCAAAGCGCAAAAAGTAGTTATCAAGGAAATTCGATTTGGACCCCAAACGGACGACCACGACTACGAGTTTAAACTGAAGCATGCACGTAAGTTTTTGGAAGAAGGCGCTAAGCTGAAATCCTTTGTGTTCTTCCGGGGACGCTCCATCATCTACAAAGAGCAAGGCGAATTGCTTTTGTTGCGCCTGGCGCAAGATGTATCGGACCTGGGTAAAGTGGAGGCTCTCCCCCACCTAGAAGGCAAGCGGATGTTCATCCTCATCGCTCCTATAAAAAAGAATTAATCAGCAACCCCAAATCGAAGGAACTATGCCTAAGATGAAAACCAAGTCCAGCGCGAAGAAGCGCTTCAAGCTAACCGGCACTGGACAAATCAAGCGCAAGCATGCCTTCAAGAGTCACATCTTGACCAAAAAGGCAAAAGATCGCAAACGTCGTTTGACGCATGCCACGTTGGTCCATAAGGCCGACGTAAAGTCTATTAAGGAGCAGTTGGTTCTGTAATCCTGTTTAATAATCATTAACCCTGTGCAAGCGCCCCTAAGTGTAGAATTTTCTGCCGCGTTGCCAAAAAAAATGTAAACTATGCCACGTTCAGTAAATAATGTCGCCTCTCGTGCCCGTCGCAAACGCGTGATGGCAATGGCCAAAGGCTACTTCGGCCGCCGCAAAAATGTGTGGACCGTCGCCAAAAACGCCGTAGAGAAAGGTCTCCAATATGCATACCGCGATCGCCGCAACAAAAAACGAACTTTCCGCGCTTTGTGGATTGCTCGTATCAACGCTGGAGCCCGTATCAACGGAATCTCGTACAGCCAATTGATGGGTAAGCTACATGCCAATAACGTTGAACTTAATCGGAAGGTATTGGCTGATTTGGCCATGAACCATCCCGAAGCGTTCAAAGCTGTTGTTGATAAAGTAAAGTAAGTAAGGTTCTGCTGATTATAGAAAAAGCCGGTGCAATGCACCGGCTTTTTTGTTGCGATAAAAAAGGTGCGGCTTTCTAAAGCTTTGTATACCAAGGACCGTTGGAACTGGTCCAAATCTGAAGGGCCGCATGTCCGCTTCGTTCTTCACGTTCGCGCTGAGAATCCTTGGGGAGTTCTGTTTCTCCCAAATGTTCCGGTCGGAGATACCAGATTTCATCAATAACAAAGGATGCCGGATGAACAGCCATGGCTTTGGAGACCTCTTTGAGCGGACGCTCATTGATCCGGCCGAAAGCATGTGCCATCGCATGGGTTTGTGGGCGGACGTAGATAGATTCTGGGGTTCCGCTTTCCACCAAACTTCCATCTTGCATCACATCGATGCGATCGGCCCATTCCATGGCATCACGCACATCATGTACTACCATGACAACCGTAGATTTCGTCCGCAGTTGCCATTCGCGAAGGAGGTCTTGCAAACGGCGCTTGTGGTAGGGATCCAAGTGAGAGAAGGGCTCATCGAGTAACAATACACCTGGGCGAGCGATTAAGGCTTGACCGATGGCCAAACGCTGCAACTCTCCACCGGACAGTCCTTTGGCCTTCTCGGTTAACGCTGGCGCCAAATCTAGGCTGCGAATCCACTTGCGAACTGCACGGTCTTCGGCAGCTTCACTGCGAATACCGGCATATTCTAGAAGATTATCACGAACTGTCTTGTAAGGCATCTGACCAAAGTCCTGTCGGACCATCTTGATCCGAGGGTGGCCGGGAACCAGGGGCACTCGGAGGTGCGGAGTGCTGCCGTACCAGACTTTGCCTTCATCCGGGACCCTACGCGCCCCTAAAATGTTTAAAAACGTGCTCTTGCCCGAACCCGAAGGTCCCAGCAAAGCTATAATTTCACCACTTTCCGCCTGCCATTTCGGCACTGAGAGCAAAAAGCGCTCATAGCCATGGAGAATCTCAGAGGCACGAAGGCGGATCGGCATAGGTCTATAGGTGGATTACTTCATCGTACGCAGCGGCTGTGGCTTCCATGACCGCCTCACTCATCGTCGGGTGCGGGTGCACCGTCTTGAGTAGATCCATTCCGGTAGTTTCAAGCTTCCGAGCGGCTACGATTTCTGCAATCATCTCCGTGACGTTTGCACCAATCATATGAGCTCCCAGTAATTCGCCGTATTTGGCGTCATAAATCATTTTTACAAATCCTTCCTTTGTGCCTGCCGCTGAGGCTTTACCTGAGGCTGAGAAGGGAAACTTCCCCACTTTAATTTCATAACCAGCTTCTCTGGCCGCCTTTTCGGTCATGCCCACAGAGGCGATTTCTGGCGAACAATAAGTGCAGCCAGGGATGTTTCCGTAATCCAATGCAGCAGGATGGTGGCCTGCAATGGCCTCCACACAAATAATGCCTTCTGCCGAAGCCACATGCGCCAGGGCTTGCCCTTTTACAATATCACCAATAGCATAGTAACCTGGCACGCTGGTACGGTAGGCGTCGTCCACCACCACGCGGCCTTTATCCGTTTTGATGCCCACCGATTCGAGGCCAATATTTTCAAGGTTGGTTTCCACCCCAACGGCGCTTAGGACCACATCACATTCCATGGTGTGCTCACCTTGAGCATTTTTATATTTTACCACACAACCCTTGCCCGAGGTATCCACTTTGGTCACTTCCGTGTTGGTATGAATGTCCATGCCATTCTTTTTGAATAGGCGCTCCAATGCTTGAGAAATATCTACATCCTCGTTTGGGACAATGGCGGGCAAGTATTCCATAATGGTCACTTTGGTGCCCATCGCGTGGTAGAAATAGGCAAACTCTACACCGATGGCTCCAGAACCGACAATTACCATGGATTTTGGCTGTTTCGTCAAGGTCATTGCTTCGCGGTAGCCGATAATTTTTTCGCCATCCTGAGGTAGGTTAGGTAGTTGACGAGAGCGTCCACCCGTCGCCAAAATGATGTGCTTCGCTGAAAGAATCTGCGTGCCACTCTCTCCTTTGACCTCGAGTTTTTTGCCTGGAAGAATTTTTCCGTAGCCCATGACCACGTCAATTTTATTCTTCTTCATCAGGAATTGGATTCCTTTGCTCATTCCATCGGCCACATCGCGGCTGCGCTTCACCACTTTCCCAAAATCATGCTTGGCCTCCTTCACCGTGATGCCATAGTCTTCGGCGTGTTGGATATACTCAAATACCTGGGCGCTTTTAATCAGTGCCTTGGTTGGAATGCATCCCCAATTGAGGCAAACTCCTCCAAGGTTTTCCTTTTCTACCACCGCAGTCTTCAAGCCCAATTGGCTTGCACGGATCGCAGCCACATAGCCGCCGGGGCCAGAGCCCAAAACAATCACATCGTATTCCATCGTGAAAAGATCAAAATTTTAGATACTTACAAAGGTAGGTAGGCCGTGGCAGAAATCTCGACCCGAACTCCTTTGGGAAGGCCTGCGACTGCGACGGTCTCGCGCGCTGGAGCTGAATCTCCAAAAACTTGGGCATAGTAGGTGTTAACTTGAGCAAACAAGGACATATTTGATAAAAAAATGCTGCATTTGACGACATCTTTTGGGCTGGCGCCCGCGGCACTGAGTACGGCACAAAGATTTTTAAGTACGAGTTGAACCTCTTCTGCCAACGTAGCCATTTTTAATTCACCCGTTGCTGGATCGAGGGCGATTTGACCTGACACGAATAAAAAATCTCCGGCGCGAACCGCTTGACTGTATGGACCAATAGGCTCTGGGGCATGGGGACTGTGGATAATTTGACGCATACGGTTCAAGTTAATTCATTCAAAATCGGTAATCTTGGGGATATGAAAACTTTTCCACGTTGCACCTTTGTCGCACAACCCTTACAAAGTCATGTTTCTTATACCGTTCTAAACGGAAAGTTAGTTCCTTGGGATGGACCCACCATACCCGTGTACTCCCCTTCGATGGTAGAAAGCTCGGACGGCCCGCAGCGAACCTGCTTAGGAAGTATTCCTCGCATGGATTCGATCGCGAGCATGAAAGCGTTGGATGCCGCAGAACAAGCCTTTGATAATGGCCTCGGGGCATGGCCCTCGGCCTCCATGGCCAGCCGTGTGGAATCAGTCGAAGCCTTCATCAAGGCCATGCTGCTCGTCCGCGAAGACGTCGTGAACCTACTCATGTGGGAAATTGGCAAAGTGCGGCCGGATGCCGAAAAGGAATTTGATCGCACCGTGGATTACCTGCGTGATACTATTCAAAGCGTCAAGGCGATGGAACGTGAAGCTATACATTTCCGCGAAGAAGGTGGTATTCTAGCGCAAGTTCGGCGCGTACCCTTAGGGGTGGCATTGATTATGGGGCCTTATAACTACCCCTTGAATGAAACTTTCACAACCCTCTTCCCCGCCCTATTGATGGGCAATACGGTCGTGTTTAAGCCGGCCAAATACGGGGTTTTACTTATTACACCCCTCTTGGAAGCGTTCGCTAATTGCTTCCCTCCAGGCGTGGTAAATATCATTTTTGGACGTGGACGGGAAATGGTGTCCAAAATCATGGAGACTGGGCGGATTCACACCATGGCTTTCATTGGAACGCACAAAGGGGCGAGCGATCTCAAGCGACTCCATCCCCACCCACACCGATTGCGCGCAGTCCTCGGCCTAGATGCGAAGAATCCAGGCGTTGTGATGGATGATGCGGATCTTAACTTGAGCGTAAGCCAAGCCCTCGCTGGCTCCTTGAGCTTTAATGGGCAACGGTGTACGGCACTGAAGATCCTCTGGGTTCAAAAGGGCATCCATGATGCCTTCGTGGCAAAATTAGCCGAGGGAATCGAAGGCTTAGCCTGGGGACTCCCTTGGGAGGCTTCCACGAAAATTACCGCGCTACCGGAAGATGGGAAAACGGCTTATTTGGATGGCTTAGTGCAGGATGCCTTGGCCAAAGGTGCACGCATAGCCAACCCAAGTGGTGGTGTATTTGATGAAACCTTCTATGCTCCAACGCTCCTAACGGGGGTCACCTCCGAAATGCGCATTTACCACGAAGAGCAATTCGGACCCGTGGTTCCAATTGTGGCTTTTGAGGATATCCAAGAACCCATTCAATACGGGGTTGAATCCCCCTATGGACAACAAGTCAGTTTATTCACGAAAAACCCTCATTCCTTGGGGCGTCTCGTGGACGTTTTTGTCCAGCAAGTAGGCCGGGTAAATATCAATGCACAATGCCAGCGGGGGCCGGACACCTTCCCATTTAATGGCCGAAAGGACTCTGCGGAAGGCACGCTATCTGTCTACGACGCCCTGCGCGCTTTTTCTATTCGCAGCCTAGTCAGCTTTGCTTCGAATGGAGATCAAAAGGGCTTAGTTTCTGAAGTACTCTCGCACCGAAGTAGCCAGTTCTTAAGCACGGATTTTTATCTCTAAACGGACCTGCCTATCTATGGAAATACTGCGATACGTGCGCGGTGGCGGCTACCTTTGCTCCGATGCATTTAGCCATTCTTGACAACCTGGATTCGTTTACCTACAATTTGCTCCACCGCATGGAGCCGATGGTGGAATCCGTGATCGTCGTGCGCAACGATGATCCGCAGGCACTAGATCATCTTGAGTATGCGGATGCCCTGATTTTTTCGCCTGGACCCGGAATGCCTGAGGACGCTGGATGCCTAATGGAGGCGACCCATCGATTTGTGGGCCAGAAGCCCATCTTAGGGGTATGCCTGGGAATGCAGGCTCTTGGACTCCATTTTGGTGGCCAATTGTATCATGCGGGAGCCCCTCAACATGGGGTAGTTCGAAGTATTTCATGGGTCGCTGAACACTCGAAATTATTTCATGGAATACCTGCTCCCATTGAGGTAGGCCTATACCACTCTTGGGCGGTACGTGCAGAAGACCTGGGGTCCAGCCAAGTCGCTTCCCTGAGCAATGGGGTCCCTATGGCCGCCGAATGGCCAGCCGAGCAAGCTTACGGGGTTCAGTTTCATCCAGAAAGCATTATGACTCCGTCGGGGGACCTCCTCCTTCAAAATTGGATTTATCAGGCCGAGCACCATCTGCGCGAATAATTTAATCCTCTGCTTAGTAGTCTCCAATGCCCCGTCGGCGCTCCAACTTCAAGGCAGACATTAACGGGGCCTTTACCCCAATGCCTATGTTATAGGATCGTGCGTAGCCGAAGGGCACCCAGCGGATGCGCATTTCCCAGCAATGAAGTTGACGAAGGACATCCACTGTGGTAAATGTGAAATCCATGGCTTTAACATCATAGCCTGTAGATACCCCCAATCGCCAGTTGGCGGTGGGCTCCCAGGATGCATCCATCCGCACACTTTGGGTAGTTTTCATATCCGTCGATCCTAGCATTGCGCTTTGACGCAAAGAATAGCCCATATTGAACGTCCAGGGTGCATGCCAATCCATCATGGGCATGTAATCATAGTAATCTGGGTAGAGGTCTTGTTCCAGGCCAAATTCATTCATTGGGGCCATCGGGCGTCCGCTGGACGAACCACCACGAAAGCGCAAATCCACAGAGAGTTGATGGAGCGTTGGGCGCAGTGGGCCTTGACCCTCTGTCCAAGCGAAGCTATTCAATTGTAAACCGCTTGAATCTATGGCATACCAGTCGTAATTTCCTTGGTAGGTCAGTCGAATTTTATTCTTCAGGAAGCTTGTACTGGCACGAACAGCGACTGGACTCAATGGATTACTATCCAACAAGGGGTTGTAGTTGCTGGAGAGAGTGAAGTCTTCAAGCAGGTTGAATTTTTTTACCGCGCCGGAATCTCCCCGCGACCATTTCCCATCTAACGTATTCCGCAATCGGAAATTGATTCCTCCTTGGTTACCCACGCCAGGCGCCCCATAGATGAAGCCTTGGTAGCGACTAAAGGACCTCAAGGTACCCGCCGTATCCGATTGTACGGTTTGGAAGGCATTCCACTGACCTTGGGTGAAATCGGGCACATAGCGCCAAGAAACTGAGGGATACATCATGTGCCGAATTGCCTTGACTGGGCCACGCTTCAGATTAAAAATGCCATAAACGGTGGTACTGGCTCCCGCGCTCACCCCATATTCCCGTGCCGAGAAAAAGCCCGTCACTGTATCGCGTTGAACGGACTCAGATACCGAGTCCCAGCGATAATCCAACGCGTACGGATACCAGCGTTCCTGATAATTCGCATTAGGATTGACCGTGATGAATCGCAGGACTTTTATATTAGTTCCCAAGCTGGCTGAATGATTTACACCCGAACGCAATCTATCGGCGCTAAACAAGCGCGCTGGGGTGGCCAGTTCGGTCAACAGTCCATTGGTTTCATTGCGGGCTTGCATGCTGTAGGTCAAACCAATTTTTTCATACCAACGTGTCCCTCCTACCGGATTTCGGCGAGCGAAAGGCTGGATGCGACTCATACCAAAATTGACATCTGGCAAGCTTAGTGAGAGGGTCCCGTTTTGGTTGTTTTGGCGGTGCCGCGCGGCGGCCGTCAAGGAAAATGGACTCCCTGGCCAACGCTTGGTATAACTTATCGACGATGACATATCATTTTTCTGGAAATCTTGGGGGTTCGTCGTGGTGTTTCTAAAGAAGGAGCCGGTAGCCAATTCCACCCGAGCACTAAATTGCTGACTCGGGTGCGCTTTGGCATCTTGGCTATGACTCCAGGTAACACGGTAGTCCTTCGAATCCATAAACTGTCCTCCCGTTTGGCGGGGATCACCAAATTTGGTCCGATTGATCTGAAGTCCTAGATTTCCTGAATAGCGATAGCGAAATCGATAATTGCTAGTCGCCTGAACCCCATAAGAGCCCTGAGAATAGACATCCCCCGTTAATCGCAAGTCATAGTGATCATTAAAAGACCAATAGTAGCCCCCACCGATCAAGCCCAGACCCCAATCGCGCTTGTCCGCAAAGGTGGGTAGGATAAAGCCTGATGCTTGCTTATCCATAATGGGGAAAAACGCAAAGGGCAATCCCAAGGGGGTGGGAAGATCCAAGATGGTGAGGAAAGCAGGCCCGGTGACTATGCGCTTACCAACATCTAGTCGGGCTTTTTTTGTCACGATAGCGAAATGCGGGTGTTCGTGGTTGCACGTGGTGAACGAAGCGGAACCTAAAAAATAACTGCTATCCTCGACCATTTTAATTTGGTCGCCGTGCAGGTAACCCCCATTCTCCGTGGTGTTACCCTGGAAAACCCAACCCTTTTGGCTTACGTAATTGTACCGCATGGTGTCCGCGCCAAACGTTCGATCCCCCTGGGTGAATCGTGGTCGCCCTATCACGGATCCATCTGCTTGCCGGATGCCATAGGCTGTAAGCAGATGCTTCTCATAATTGATTTTAATATGGTAGGCCTTAAGTTCCATCCCTTCCATGGTGACGACGGCATCTTCCTTTAAAAGCACTGCGTTCTCACCTACGAGGTACCTACCATCTTGTTTGGAATGAAATTGGATAGGACTTTGAGACGGGTCTTCCTGTCCTTGGACCGAAATAGTCCCGGCTAGCAGAAGGCATATTGACGCTAAACCGCGTAGTTTTGTTTCCAATCCCATGAATACGAAATCCAAAAGTACTGCATTGCAACGCCTGAGCTGGTTTCTTATTGCCGTATTTGCTATTCCCTACCTCGGATTTCGACCCGAAAGTATCGGGAATGCTGACCGCGTTCAAAAAGTAATCATTGATGCTGGCCATGGAGGCAAAGACCCTGGCAACCTAGGGACTCGCAGATACCGGATTACAGAAAAAGATGTAGCGTTGACCGTGGCACAACAGACCGCGGCCAAAATCAAAGCGCAATTCCCAGATGTGGAGGTCGTTTTGACCCGGAATAGTGATCGCTTTTTAGAGTTGTACGAGCGCACCGCCATTGCCAATCGGGAGAAAGGTGATTTGTTTATTTCGATCCACTGTGATGCCGCAGAAAACAAGTCAGCCTTCGGTTCGACCACCTTTGTGATGGGAAAAAATCACGACGACGAAAATCAGGTCGCCTTGCGAGAAAATTCCGTCATCCTAATGGAAGACAACTTTGAGGATAAATATGAGGGCTTTGACCCGCGAAAGCCCGAATCCTTCATCGCACTGACCCTCTATCAGTATGCATTCCAAAATCAAAGCATTGAATTCGCCCAAACGGTGCAGAATGCCTTTAAAAATGATGTGGGCCGGCGCGATCGAGGCGTTCGGCAGCAACCCTTATATGTGACCAGTCGATGCTCCATGCCTTCCGTGCTCATCGAATTAGGCTTCACCACCAACAGTAGCGAAGAAGACTACCTCCACAGTACCATCGGTCAAGATCAAATGGCTACCGCTATTGCACAGTCGTTTGGCGCCTACAAAGTCCGGCGCGAGCGAGGATTGGACAAGCTGCCCCAAGCGACTACGGATGCTACCAAGGACTCCCACTTGCCTCAAATAAGCCCGCCTCCGCCCCCAGCCCGTCCCGTTTTTACGATACAGCTTTCGGTCTCGGGTCTGAAGAAATCAATCAATCAAGCCCCATTTGATGGGGTAGAGGACGTTTGGATCAAGTCCGAGGGACGCCTGTATCGCTATCTTCAAGGACATTACCCTACGCTTGACGAGGCGAAAAAAGCGCTACCCACCGTACAGGGCAAAGGCTTCGCCGATGCCTTCATTGTAGCCTACCGAGGAGAGGATCGAATCGCGGTCACCGAGGCCGAAAGCCTTACTCAATAATCGTATCTTGTAGCCCATGTTGTCAAGAGAATTTAAAGCTGGAATTGCCGTCATATTTGCGGCCGGAGTTTTGTACTGGGGCATTAGCTTCTTAAAGGGGTCTGATATCTTTGAACAGGGAGTAGAGATCTATGCTGTCTACGACAAAACGGAGGGCATTACTAAAAGCCAAAGCGTCACCATCAATGGTTTTTCGGTGGGCAAAATCTCGGATGTGTACTTTCACCCGGATCACTCCGGAAGGATTGTTGTCAAAATGAACATCACGTCGGATTACCCGATTACTGCAAATAGCTTGGCGGAAATTCGTTCAGCAGACCTGTTAGGTGCCAAAGAAATTGCGCTCGTTTTAGAAAAAGGTTCTGTGCTCATTGAGAATGGAGACACCCTGCGCGCTAGCATCGAAGAGTCGCTTTCTGAATCCATCAATAAAGAAGTTCTGCCCGTGAAAGTGAAGGCCGAGAAGCTTATGGCCAGCTTGGATTCAACGATCAACATCTTAAGTGGATTTTTAGGCGGCGAGATGCAATCAGAATTCCGTTCCTCCTTCACCAATGTTAACCGAAGCATTAGTAACCTAGGCACTATCACCGACGAGTTGAGTCTTTACATGAGCCAGAACCGAGAGGCCTTGGGCGCAGCCACTCAAAACCTTGAGCGATTGACGGGTATGTTAAACGAGAACCGCGATGAGCTGGATCGCGTCTTCAATAACCTGGCGAATATTTCGGACACTTTAGCTCAATCGAATGCAGGGGCGGCTATGCGCAGCCTAAGCCTCACGGCCCAACGCTTGGACCACATTACTCAATCCATGGAGGCTGGAGAAGGAACTCTAGGCAAACTTGTAGCTAATGATTCCCTATATAATGAGGTGAATCATGCCATTCTCTCCTTAGACAAGTTACTTGAAGACATTAGAGAGCGTCCAGGTCGCTACGTAGAGTTCTCCATCTTCGGTGGTCGCGATAAAGAGCCGAAGGAAAAGTAATGATCGAACAAGGCGTATTCCTTCTTGCCCTCGCCTTTGGCGCTGCGCTTTTTGCTCGCCAAATCATCCGACTGCGCCGCGGTCTCGCCTTGGCTCGCCCGAGTGAGCGAAATGATCGTCAATCAGAGCGATGGACCACGATGCTTCGTGTGGCGATGGGACAATCCAAAATGGGAACTCGGCCTCTTGCGGCATTCTTCCATCTTCTAATTTATGTAGGTTTTGTCCTAATCAACCTGGAGGTTGTCGAAATCTTACTCGACGGGGCGTTGGGTAGCCATCGAATTTTTGAAGGACCCCTCGGTGGGTTCTACCCCTTCCTTATTGGCTTTTTTGAAATCCTAGCTGTGCTGGTGCTCCTAGCCTGTGTGGTATTTATAGTTCGTCGGGCATTCGGAGGCATCGGCCGATTCAATCATTCGGACATGACGGGCTGGCCTAATCAGGATGCCCACATCATCTTATATACAGAGATCGTCCTCATGCTCGCGTTGCTTTTGATGAATGTGGCAGAAACTGCTCGTCTTGGCACGGAAGGCTTTGTAGTCAGCCGGCAATTCGCTTCGCTCTTTGATGCTTGGGACGGGAATAGCCTTCA
>JAQWXR010000020.1 GCA_029254375.1 Schleiferiaceae bacterium
TCTACAATCTCTTCGAGCCCATCAAGGAAGCGCTTCATGTTGCCGCGTGTGGTAGTGATATACGTATAATATGGAAGACCATCTTTCGCTGGTAGACTGCGTTTTTTGGTATCTGTCGATACTATGGCATCCATGTACGACTTTTCCGTACTGTAAAAGCGCAGCACATTGCGCTTATAAAACAGATAGTGCTCCAAGTTTGGGTTGAGGTAAAGAGAGAACTCGTCCCCACCACGACGTTTTCGCAACTCCAAAACACCTTCAACAAAGCGATGCACAGGAGTGCCCGATAGCCCACCAACCCCGAGAGCGCCTTGACTTCGGAATGCTCTAAGATTCTTATCCCATAGCAAATCCACTTCATCAAAATAGATGCTTTGACGCAATTCCTTGGGGAGCTTGTCATCCGTGGAGGCCACATAAAAGCGATCCTGCTCCCGCGGGCTCATTAGGTGATGCAATCCTTCAGCGAGATAGTCATTCGCCCAATCCGTGTTCAAACCTCCCATTCCTGGCCCCATTTCCTGGGGGAGTGCTTTGAGGACATCCTCCTGGAAGACAAAATCCATCAAAACAGCCGCCGTCGCGCTGAGCTTATTTCGATACAAATCGTGTTTAATATGTCCATAGGCGGCGAGACTCACCCTACCCATCTTGGCCCCCAAAGAAAGCTGACCCATTCCTGTCACGGTGCACTCCTTTGTATCAAATACGAGATGGTTATCCGGAGCATTAGGATCTACCAAACGGCGACGGGTCGTCACGATATAGGCATCGGATTCCCGATCATAAAAGAGGATTCCTCGGGCTGAAATAAGCTCCACGGAGATGGAAGGATTATTGCGCCGGATAAAGGCCGTATAGGGACTGGCAGAGTCCTGCATCAGGTAGATTCCACTGTAGACCTTGTGTGCAGGACGGGCGGTATCTGGATCCGGAAGCTCAATCACAATATCGAGCGGGTCGACTTGGGTGGTCGTCATGATCCAGTCCGTCTCCAAGGCTGGACAGGAGGTTACAATATGAATTCGGCCACGAACGGTCAGACTCGGGTCAATTGACTCCATATTCACGATACCATAGTATTGGAAATATGGACTCAAGTGAAAGCCCGCCTCGGGCAGCAGCTCCCCCTGGGCTACCACATGATCGAGACTGTCTACATCAATGCGCCCCATCGGGATAGGCCACACCTTGCCTAGCTCATCACTGTATTGGTATTCACCCGATCCGTAGAGATCATTTTTACCGCGGATTTTGAATTCCGCTTTTTCGATGCGGTGATACGCCCCTACCCGAGACGCCAAGAGTTGTGCATTCCTGAGTGGGCGCATGTAGGCGGCCTCCTCAATCGTGACGCGCCCACTATCCGGAAATACCCGACTATCTGCGATATCAATATTTGGCACCCCATAGGCTGCAAGAACACTAGGACTTAGATAGAATTCCGCTCGCTGAGCCAGGAAACTGAGACCCTCTTGACTCTCACGTGTGCTCGTCATCCGTGCATCTACCCCGCTTCCCTTTTGGATGGAAATCAGTTTTTTACGGATATCCCAATCCGCCTGATTCATGTCAGCTTCATACTCATTGCGAGGGAAGCCTAGGGTGGCATCGCCTCCCAAAAGCTCAAAGTGCCCTGTATTGCGTTGAAAGTCCACCATGGCCGTGGCGTGATGCATTTGGAAGCCCCAGGCTTGGTCTGGAGCCGAACGGACCCGGAAATCTGCTTTGCCAGACTCAAGCCATTGAGCATGCATGCGGAGAACCTTCCCTTCTAATTCGGCATCATCAAATGACAAGAGACCACTCGCTTCGAGCCGGCCTGGTTGATACGTAAGTCTGCCCGCAGCCGTCATCGGACGTTCTGTATAGGTAGCAAAGGATTGACTTAGGCTTTGGGACCACCATGTCTTTTGGTAAGGCAGCCAATGCATAGAGGCATCTAATCCAACGGCCGAAGGATGACCCGCCCCTTTTGGAGCCCCACCCACAGCCGTTAAGTTATACTGTCCGCGACCTCGAGCCGAATCAGGAAAAAGTACAAATTCTTCCGAATGCCCTAGAGATTGTTGGTACTGCAAGTCCCCCTGAACACGCAAGCCAGCCATGGACAATTGCACTGTGCCTTTGGCCGTTCCTGCTCCTTGGTACGTCCGCCATCCTTCCGTCTCAGTCTCCTCCTTAAATCCGAGCGAATAATCTCTCTGAACTCGAATGTCTTGACGTTTCACGGGGAAAATTCCTGCCGACGTAAAGCTTCCCCCGAATACCAAGCCTTCAGTGGAGGTGTTGTCCAAGGAATCAATGGTAAATGGGTCGATGTTAACAAAGAAATTGCTCCGCTTGTATACCCCGCCAAACGCTTTGTCGTAATAGATTTTGGCGGGCGCCGCAGATTTGAAGATGGGGTATTCTGGATAGCGCTGGTAACTGGACTTATTGGTCGGGTAATCAATCCATAGCTCACCTGAGATATCTTGAATCGTATTGCGCACCGGCACCAACGGACGGGTGCCGTCTGGGGCCAGATCGAAGCTCAGCACCTTAAAGCGCATTGAGTCGATGGCGGGCATATTGAACTGGAACAAGTCGTAGTTGAACTTATTTTCCCGACTAAAAAAAGTAAAACGCCCCGCTTCTACTCTTCCGTCAAAGTCAAAATTTAATCCTTCATGAATGAGTACTTTTTGTTGCGTTGGATAGAGTGCGACTTTCTGGCTATCGGAGAGAGCAATCGTTTGAACCCCGACCACTTCCATGTCGAAACTTAGCAGCGATAAGCGGGCATTCATGCCTTGAGCCACATCTGAAACAAAGCGAATGACATCATAGTCTCTTCGGTTGTCGTGATCAAGAATGTACTCAGATGTTTTGGGCAAGACATCGATGCGCTGCTTTTCAATATCATAACGCACGAAGCCCTGGACGGCCAATTCCATCATGAAGCGCCCACAGGGCTCCAAGGGCATACCCAGTCCCACCGCCATGTCATAAAGACTAATATCGATATTGCCATAGGAGATTCCCACCTGATCTACTTTGACCAGCGGATTTTCCAAACTCAATCCTTGAAGGGCGGCGTAGCGTGCACTCCGGAAATACTGATCTGACTCCAAAATCATGGGGGATCCGGCTCCCATATTTAAGCCTCCCAAGAACATACTTGGCTCCGTCACTTTCCATTGAATCTGGTCTAGCGTCATGACCAAGTTGTGGTAGCTATCCACGTAAGGAGTTATGGCCAGCCCTTCGTCAGGTCGGTTAATCCGAAGCAACTGCCCAATAGGGTCATACTTTACCTCGCTCTTCAGGTGATAAATACTGTCGGAATCACCCAGGTGAATAGTAACCTCCGCAGTGGGACTCAACAACTCATCAGTACGAATAACAAAACGTTCAGACTTTAGGGTGACCACCTGACTACTGTCATATGTAAAGGTGAATCGCGCTTTTTTATCTGCAGTTCCTGAGGCAAAAAAGCGTTGCCCAATAATCGAAAAGCCCCCTCGGTAATCCACTCCTTCAAAAAAGTCATCAATCTCAATGGCCTTGTCGTAGGCTTCATAGCGAGGATATATGGCGTTTTCGGCCGTATTTCGACCTGTCAGACGATCTTCAAAATGGCCTAAGGAGAGGATTGGGACCGCTTCACCTATCGACCCTTCTTTCATGAAAGACGAAGTGTAAAGTGTGACTGAATCCACTTCAAAACCTGGATTTCGTAGGGAGGCATTCCATTGTGGAAATTCCGCATAGAGTTCGCCAGGACCGAAGCCGGCACGCAACCATTCTACTCGGCCACCAAGAGCCTTCACCTCCCCGGTGATGGGATTGTACAAAAGCTCGACATCTTGAATCTCTACGCTGTCTTGCTTCATCCGACCAAGAAGCCGGCCTTCTGAGAGCCGAAATAAGGCCGTATCTCCATCTTTGGCGGGCGACACTTCCATCAGCCCATCCATGTAGCACCACGTAAGCTGGCGATCGTCATAGAGGCGCAATGCCAATGAATTGGCTTCGTCTGTTAAGCCCTGATAGGTATGGAGAAAGGTTTCCATTTCCTTGCGCGAAGCCCGTTTAAATTCTCGTTCCATTTCAACGAAGAAGCGATCACTTTGACCTTGCTCAAAGCGACCGCTGGGCCATGACCAAGCTTGAAACAGTTGAATCAACTCTAACCATGGTTCCGAATTCACGACACGACGTCGGAGCATTTCCCGCGAGACCCGCATGAATGCTTCGCGCTGGGAATCGTCCCCATCCCAACTCGGTTCGAGAAAAAACGGACTAAATTTTAGGAGGATAACCTCGGCGTCCTTCTTCCCTATGAGTTCATTTAAATGCTTAGAAAAGTCCTTGTGGAATTCCTCAGGATCCTTTCCGAAGTCACGAACAGCTTGCGCTTGCAGGACTGTTGTTCCAGCAATAAAAAAGAAAATGAACGAGAAAAAACAGCTCCGGAGGCTTCCGAGATTGCGTGGTGAAGGATCAGTTAGGAACATGGGTTTGATACTCCAAAGTAAGGCGCATCCACCCGTCTTTAGAGGCCTCCCCCTTGCTTTGATATCCACAACGTTTTGCACATTCGAGTAGGGTGGGTACATCCGCCGCATAGAAGCCACTGAGGTACAAAATTCCACCTGGAGCCATGACCGAAGCGTAATGCTCCATATCTGCAAGCAAAATATTGCGGTTGATGTTGGCATATACCAAATCATAGGGCCCTTCTCCCGGCGCACCGGGAGCAAGAAGACTGGCATCCCCAGCCAATACAGCTAAACGATCTTGCATTCCATGGAGTTCGGAAATTTCTTGAGCGTTTTCTGCCGCAAACGAATCGATTTCAATCCCCACGGCGGTGGAGGCGCCTGCTTGCAAAGCGAGCACAGCCAGGATCGCCGTACCACAGCCCATGTCGAGAATTCGAGCGCCTTGAATGCGTCCGGATTTCTCCTCCTCCAGGACGGCCTCCATCATCAGATAGGTCGTTGGATGATGACCCGTGCCAAAGGCCATCTTCGGGACCATTTGAATGACATAGCGAAAGTCCGCGGGATCCGGGTCAGTGTGAAAGGGCGCACGGATCAGTAGATCCTCGCCGATCATCAAAGCTGGGAAATTCGATTCCCATTCTTGATTCCAATTTTGGTGAGCAATTTTATTCACCGTCCAGCTGAGTCTACCGGCAGAAGTAGAAATGGGAAAGTCTTCAAACCCAAAGGCAGAATAGCGACTTTCTTCGATGTAGGCCTTGATCACCTTTCCCTCGGTTGTAACGGACTCTACGGGCAATGCATCTAAATCAGCCATCAGCAATTCTGCCGTGAGCAGGCTGTCACACGTAAAAGTGAGTTCTACGTAATTCACTTAGGATGCCTTCAGTTTGCGGACCAAGTCAATGAAATCTGCGGCGACCAAAGAGGCGCCCCCAATGAGCCCTCCATCTACATCTTTTTGAGCAAAAATCTCCTCGGCATTGGATGGCTTACAGCTGCCTCCGTAGAGAATTGGCATGTCTGAAACACCAAAAGTGGATTCCATTTGATTGCGCAGGTAAGCATGTACTTCTTGGGCTTGAGCCGCTGTGGCTACTTCCCCAGTTCCAATGGCCCAAACCGGTTCGTAGGCGATCACGCAATCGCTGATATCTTCGGGGTTCACCGAAGCAAATGCAGCATGCAATTGCGCCCAGGTGTCCGCCAAGTAGGATCCGGCTTTACGTTGCTCAAGAACCTCACCCACGCAGACGATCGGGATGAGTTGATGTTTCAAGGCAGATTTTACCTTTTCGGCCACATCTTGGTCGGTCTCACCAAAGTATTGACGGCGCTCGGAATGGCCTATAATGACGGCATCCACTTCTGCATCACGCAACATAGCCATGGAAATTTCCCCGGTAAATGCTCCACCATCGGCCGCATGACCATTTTGGGCTGCCACAGCTATGTGCGCATTTTCCCAAAGCGCGTGCACCGTCTGAGGCAACTGCAAAAATGGAGGCGAAACCACGACCCGAACCTCTCCAAGCTCTTCGGCAGACAATCCGTCGATGAGTGCCTCCATCAAGTCAGCTCCCTCTTCGAGTGAATTATTCATTTTCCAGTTTCCGGCGAGTAGTTTCATAGTGGGGCGTTTAATGAGATTCAGTCTTCGTACGATTGGGGGCAAAGTTCGGGCCTTTTGACGGGCTGGACAAGATGCAGGCAGCCCTTATTCTTTCAGCATGCGGGGGTCAATCCAACGATACGCCCATTCAACAAGCCATTGTATTCCTACAAAAACAGAAGATAAAGCCAAAACACAGCCCATGACCACCGGAAAGTCTCTCGATTCCAAGGCATCTACCATGAGCTTACCTGTTCCATTCCAGCCAAAAACCGCTTCAACAAAAACCGCTCCCGAGAACAAGCCAGCGAGCCAGCCCGATACAGTAGTTACCAATGGATTCAATGCATTGCGCAAAACATGCTTCCGGAGCACTTCTTGCCGGCTCAGTCCCTTAGCATACGCGGTGCGCACATAATCTTGCGCCATGACCTCCAGTGCCGAGGAACGCATCATTTGTGCAATCACGCCCAAGGGCCGCACCCCAAGTGTAATCGCGGGTAGGATCGCATTTTGCCAATGAAGTCGATAAACTTCTCCAAAATCATCCAATTCGAGTAAATTCCCCGTCATGGGCAATCCGGTCCATGGTGCCAAAACAAAGCCAAAGACCCATCCGATCAAAACCGCGCTAAAAAAACTTGGCATGGCCATGCCGGTAGTGGAAAGAAAGACTACGGTCCGATCCGCTAATGTCCCCTGACGCAATGCGGCAAACAGGCCAAGGGGTATACCCAGAGCCAAGGCTAAGGTCATGGCCAAAACGGCCAGAAGCGCTGTGTTTGGAAGGGTTGCTGCGAGCATGCTGGTGACCGCGAGCCCTTTTTGCTGATACGAGGTTTGTAAATCTGGCCAACGAAGGCCCCAGCCCCCATCCGCTGTTTCACCTAAGGGAACAAGTCCCTGTATGTAGTGGCCATACTGCACCATCAAAGGTTGGTCCAGGCCATATTGCGCACGGAGCGCCTCTAGTGCTTGTGGATCTTCAACCTGACCGAGCATCATCCGCGCAGGGTCACCAGCTACCGCATGAAATAGAAAAAAAACGAGTGTAGCAACGCCCCAAAGGACGAATATGGATTGCGCGGTGGACTTCAAGTGAAGCTTCATTCAGGCCAAACTACGTTGCTTTCTTTTAGAAAAATAGCATCATTGTAATGCCAGTGTTTTTGAATAATGCCGGCCTCAAGCAAGGTCACCCCAGGATTGGAGCGCTGAACAGTCTTCAAAGCCGTGCCATCCATCACCGCCCAAGGGAAGCGGCAATCTGTTTTGGTCACCAAGTTGGCAATCTCCTCATCGCTAGAGGACGTCATACCGACCACCTTGACTCCACTCTTCTTCGCGATGAGAATGTTTAGTTCGCCAATGAGGCGCTCGAGTTCCTCAGAGTTCGCTTTGGAGAGGTCATAGGCAATTAGCCAAAGCACTTGTGGTGCCCCGACAAACTCCTCCGTGCGGTCTTCGCCGTTGATCACGATGGCAAAGTCGTGGATGGGCGGTTCATAGCCCTCCGCAATTTTCTTACTGTAGGTCCCGTCTTCTAGGATGCTGTAATCGCTGCGTTCGTACCACTTTTCGTCGATGTAAGCGGTTCCAGACACTTCCACACGGCTTCCATCTTGGGCTTCCAAGGTGAAATAGGTTTCGTACTTAGGGGGCTCCAAACCTAGTTCTTCGGCAGACTTCATAGCCACCAAGACATCCGTTCCGGGTTTGTACGCACGGAAATCCCACACCGGCCCATGGCTGAGAACATGCGTGGTGAACAGCGCGCTAAACAGCAGGGCGCCTACCATTTTGGCTTGGTTCCATCGGACAGGCAGCCAGGGCCTAATATGCAAGTGACCCCAAATTAGCGTTGCAATCAACACACTCAAGACCAAATCTTTACTAAAACTCTCCCATGGAGTTAATGGAATGGCGTCCCCAAAGCAACCACAGTCGGTCACTTTATTGAAGTAGGCGCTGTAGAAGGTCAAGAAGGTGAAAAAGGCCATCATGCCGGCCAAGCTCCACAGGGTGAAACGCTTAAAACAGCCCAACAGCAAAAAGACCCCAAGCATCACTTCTAATACGACCAAGAACACCGCCAAATGCAGCGCCCATGGCTGTAAAAAGGGTAAGTTCAAGACATCCTCCCCAAAGTACTCCTCTAACTTGAAGGCAAAGCCCACGGGATCGTTCATCTTGATGACCCCACTGAAAATAAAAAGGCCCCCAACGAGAACCCGGGAGATTTGCGTGACTAGATTTTTCATGCCGGAAAATGAAGTTTAATTAGGGCAAAAGCCGCGTAATTTACCATGTCTTGGTAGTTGGCATCAATACCTTCACTCACCAAGGTTTGCCCCTGGTTATCCTCAATTTGCTTCACGCGAAGCAGCTTCTGAAGAATGAGGTCCGTCAAGGAAGCGATGCGCATGTCGCGCCAAGCTTCACCGTAATCATGGTTCTTGGCCTCCATCAGGTTCTTTATGATTTCTGCTTGCTGATTGAATACCTCCAATGCTTCTTCAGCGCTCATATCCGGCTCATTTGCCACTCCTTTTTCCATTTGGATCAGCGCCATGATGCTATAATTTACGATACCTATGAACTCGCCTTCCATGGAGTCAGCTACTTTCTGCGTTCCAGCCATCTGAATAGAGCGCAAGCGATTCGCTTTAATAAATATCTGATCCGTGAGCGACGGTAGCCGTAAAATGCGCCAGGCAGTGCCATAATCTTGGGCCTTTTTCTGAAATAACTGGCGACAGATATCGATCACTGTCGCGTACTCGTGTGCTGTATTTGCCATGATTACCTTTAGGATGTGAAAGGTACGATGTTCCGCTCTTTTTCTCTTCGCGTTTCCGGCCAAACATGGACCGCAGATCGCCCCGTGATTGTGGGCATACTTAACAGCACGCCGGATTCCTTCTACGCGGGAAGCCGCGTTGCCTCTTCGGATGCGGCCGAAACACAGGCCGAAGCCCTCCTGACGGGGGGTGCCCAGTGGCTCGACCTTGGCGGCTGCAGCACTCGGCCTGGCGCGGAGATTCCGAGTTTGGAGGAAGAGTGGCGTCGCGTAAAGCCTGCCTTGGCACGCATCATTCAACGCTTCCCTAACACACCCGTTAGCATTGACACCTTTCGGGGTGAGATTGCTTTCCGGGCACTTCAGGAAGGAGCAAGCATGATTAATGATGTCTCGGGAGGATCACTAGACCCGAGTATTTGGACGGTGGCTGCTCAAACCAAAGTGCCCTACATCCTTACCCACTACCCTGCTGGCCATAGCCCCAGCACCATGCAAGAATCCGCATTGACGAAGGAAAACGTAATGGCTGACATACAGCACTACTTTCACCGCCACCTGCAAGAGCTCCGCCAGCTAGGCGTAGAGCAGGTTCTTATGGATCCTGGCTTGGGCTTCGGCAAAACCCTGGAGGCCAACTACCGCGTGCTGAAGGACTTGCAAGCCTTGCACGACTTAGGTGCCCCACTCTACATTGGCTTGTCGCGCAAAAGCATGCTATGGAAGCATTTGGACCGCAGCCCCGACACCGTTCTTCCTGCCACGAGCGCTTTGCACCTCTACGCCCTAGAGCGTGGTGCCCAAATTCTGCGCGTGCACGATGCGCAGGAAGCGGCCGACGTAGTGAAATTATGGGAAACCTTGAACAAATGAAGATAGACTGGACCCCTGTTCGAAAACGCGAAGCCCGCCGTCTCCTTGCCTGGGCTCTGCTATTGCTTATGCCCTTTACCGTATCCTCCTGCGATGGGGCTTTAGATGTCAGCTACGGCTACCAGTATTTTTTATTCTTCTATTTGGGTAATGTGTATTTTACTGTATTAGGGACATTGGGAATCGCGTATCTCAGCCTTGGACTTATTTCCATTTGGACCGAGTCTGCCTATACCCGCTGGTCTGCCGCTAGCATTGCCCTCTGGCACCTGCTCTTAGGAACCATACTGTTTGTGATTGTAGGCGACTGGATCTATGGCGCCGACGGCTGGTTTCAACGACCGGTCTTCTTTCCCTTCTTTGGGAACTACGGCTTCTTCTATGAGGGCGAATGGTTATGGGTCGATGCGGCAAAAACACTGCCGGATCGTTTTAATTCGGAGACAAATTCTGAGGCCCAAATGCTCGATGGCATCACATTGGTAGTGTTTTTGGGTGTCGCTTGGTGGATCACGCAGAGTTATTCGGATTTGAGAAGAATGCTTCTTGGCGCAGGCCAATGAGTTGTACTTGAATCGGCCCAAATCCGCACATACTGAGGAAATGACTTGTATTTCAACTCCTTTATTTTAAGGAATTTAACACCTCTTTGTTGGAGTAGATTATTTGCAGAAAACTTCCAGATATAGTCGCTTTTTGCTAGACCTTTTGTCGCCAAAACACGCGCAGAATCTCCGTGCCATTGAAGGACCGCGATGCCCCGATTCTGAGTCAGAAGGATGCCCCCTTGACCACGAATCGGTCCACTTTCAGCCATGAAAACCAACGTCACGGCCGCCGCCGCTACGACCCCGAACCAATGCCGTTGGCGCCAGGCTGCAATCCCCATTAGACTTGCCAAGATCAGCGCGATCATACCCCAAATACCGGGATAACGCTGGCCCCATTGCCACGAGGAAGGGATGGACGCAAGCCCGTCTAAGGCGCCTTCGGGAAAGGGAATAGAAACGCCCGTGTAGCTGAGCGCGATAGCTAGCATGGTATAAGGATAGAGCGCCAGCAGAACTGGGACGCAGAGTAGATTTGCGGGTAAAAAGAACCATGGGAACTGATGGAAGTAATTCAAGCAGAACGGCAGAACGGCCCATTGGGCCACGATAGATACCGGCAGAGCCTGCAAGTATTTCGGCAAAGCGGGATGAGGCAATCTCGCCCATAGAATGCCGAATACCGCCAACACTGAGAGCTGAAAACCCATGTCCATCCACCATTCGGGCCGGTACATGAGCATGAGCCAGACCGTCCATGCCAGCGCGGAAAATCGATGTGGCTGACCGGGGCGCCATCGCAGGAAGGACATTAGGCTAAGCATACACGCAGCCCGAATAGCGGAAGTGGGCCAGCCAATGAATGCCACAAAAAGCCATAAACCAAGTATCAAAGAGAGATCCCATAGCTTCTTGAATCCATTAGGAACGTAGGTGCTGAACCGCTGACCCAAAAACCAAAGCATACCTAAATGAAAGCCCGACACCGCTAGTACATGGGCCAAGCCCAAAGCTTGAAAACCTCTTTTTAAGTCCTTGTCCAAGCCCTTCCCTTCGCCTAGAAAGAGGGCATGCACGAGGGATTGACTGCGCTCTGACCACTTCAATTGAGCAATGCATTGGCGCCAGTTCATGCGGAGGCGCATGATGGAGCTTGGGGCTATTGAGCGCTCGTCAACTTTGAGAATACACCGAGCTTGCCCAGAAAACCCCTTGGGTCGCCAAACCTCTTGAGGGTCAAATCCTCCCTCAAACAGAGGCTTTGTCCAGGGCTCACAGCGGAAAACACCTTGTATCATTCTCATTGGCGCCTGCTTTGGCGTCAACCGCCAAGTTTTACCTATTGAATCCACGGCAGTGCTTCCATCTTCGGTCCACATCCTGCCCTCATAGCGCTTTGGGCTTTTAAGCTGGCTCACACTAGGAGCACTGAGGACCGTGATCCCTGCCGCCATCATTAGAAGACCAGTACGAAAGACCCTCGGATGAAGTCGCCTACGGAAAATCCACAAAGACAAAGCCATTAGCCCAACGCCAGCCATAATTTGCGAGATCGAAACAGACCATGGAAGCGGCCATGCCGAATGAATCCAGGCTCCCACAAGGGCCGAAACGATGATTTCCACTTCCGCAAGAAAAATCGCCAGACCTAGCTATTCGTCACCAAACATTTAAGTGCATTAGAAGGTCTACCAACGGGCTTCGGCCCATGGAACAAGTCGCGTTCCCGGATAGTAAAAGCCTGTGATTTCTTCCGCCAGATACCCGCGTTTCGCCATCTCCCATGCTCCTTCTTGGGACATCCCGATACCGTGACCATATCCTCGCCCATGGAGGGTCAAGGTGCCCGCCCCATCTTCCACCGAAAACCAAGTAGATCGGAGTTTAAAGTACTCACGCACCTGCCGCAATCTCACTTTTTGCCCGCCGTAACTCACGTATTCGGCGCGTTCAGGCTGCTGATAGGTGCAGATATAAATTCGAAAAGCCTTATCGTTTGGAGAAGCTTTAAGCCAACGGGCCATCTGGGCGATGTAGACCTCTTTATCGACTTTTTTGGTCCAATACGTTTGAGGGCAGTGTAGACTAAAACTGTCCACTTGACTCTGAAGATGGCCTCGAGGCGAAAAATACCAAGCCGAAGGCATCGTTTGGCCTCCCGAATTGGCATGAAACATGGCCTCAATGCACTTTCCTTCGGCATCTATCAGGACCAAATCACGCGTCTTCGCCACGGCATCCTGAAGTTTCGCCAGGCGTTCTTCATCCGCTGGCCAACCATGAAAAACCTGAGACTGCACATCATCGGTGACGGCATAGCACTCCCCTGCTTCGAAGAACTTACGCGCATTCCGTGCGAACCAGGTCCGGGCTACGACGGATTGGGCCGCCCACAGCTCTGGATGTGCTAAACCACCCAATTCGGCATGAACTACGCCAACGAGGTAATCATCCATAGGTAGAACTGCCAACGCAAGAATGGCTGATCCTCTGGGCCTAAGCACCACAAGACCGGGGATGCGCCGGCGAATTCCGCGCGCGCCAGAGAACCACATCGTTTCTTTAGGCATGACGCGCAAGGAGTCGGCCGTCTTCCATTGCCCATCCGCATTGAATTGGATTTGGCCTGACTCGGAACGAATACTCACATTACTCACTTTCAAAGTATCGACAGCCGAACCTTGATAGACCTGGAGATCCAATGTCCCCCCTCCTAAAGAAGCAGTGGCCAAAGTATACGGGCTAAAAAGGCGCACACGCACCTGAGGAACCGAAGCCTGTGCTGCCCCTTGAAGCATGCACATGCACAGCAGTACCCTGTAGAGATTAGAGTGAATCCAGCGCATGCGCAGCGATTTGAGGCATTGGATTTCCGTGATCAATAGCTTTTCGAAGCTCCTGCATCAGCGAAACGCTTTGCCCTTCTGACACGGCATGCAATAGGGCCAAATGAAGATTTTCCGGATTGGCTTCATCCTGAATGCATTCCTTCACTGCCTGCCGATCCAAGATTAAATTGACCAAGGATATATAAGCAACTCGAATCACCCGTTTCCCTATAGCATAGGAAATGCCCGACGTACGGTAGGCCACCACCATAGGAATCCCACGCAAGGCCACCTCAAGCGTCGCCGTACCACTCGCCACTATGGCCGCGCTCACCCCTTCCATGGAAGGCACATCAGCGAACACTTCGGCGCGCACACCATCCACCCCAAAGCGACTGAGCATACTTCGGTAGTCAGACTCGGAAACATGCAAAGGCCGGTACCAGCAGGCTGCGCGGTTCATTTGCTCAGCCACGTGGGCAAACAAGCCCACATGCTGGGACCATTCTTGTTCGCGGCTGCCGGGCAATAATGCTAATGGGCCTTGTGGGTTTGGAATGGAGGGTTCGACCCGATGGGCCGCAGGGTGGCCATAAAATGGAGCCTCTGTGCCCGCGATTTGGAGCAGTTTTGATTCGAAGGGCAACAAGGGATATACCGCATCGTAGGCGTTAACAATGCGTGGAAGCCGCTTCGCCTTCCAAGCCCAAAACTGTGGACAGACCAGCTGAAGCATACGCGGTGTAGTGGAGCCTAGATTCCCTCGACGAATCCACTCCGCGAGGCGCAAATTATATCCAGGATAATCCACAAATAGGATAACATTGGGGCACGTGCTCAGCAAATGATTTTTAATGTGTTGATCATTCTGCCAAATGGCCGGCAAGTGGCGAAGGACTTCAGCAAAACCCATAAAGGCCATCGACTCCATAGGAACGACAGGGGGCTGTCCGCCAAGTACATCCTGCATGGCGGGGCCGCCACAATACGTAAAGGACAGGTTCGAATGAAGTTCTTGTGCTGCCCGAATCCATTCGGCACCCAGAATATCTCCAGATGCCTCGCCGGCCAGCACAAAAACCTTTTTCACAGCCATTCCCAACGATAATACAATGCCACGAGAGAATACAACGCCGAAATCACCAAAATCATCTTGACCAATTGGTATCGTTGAAGCATGACGCCCACAATCACGTAGGAGAATTCAATGAGGATGGAGAAAATCAGCACCCGATTGAGCAGATAGGCCCATAAGTCTGGATCAATTTGTGCAACCGGCGGCAGGTTGGGATAGGTCGCCTGGAGATACGCCCAGATAAACCAGGGTGTCCCTCCGGCAATTATAGCGCCCATCAATGCTTCTAGCTGATTTCTACGCGGTCCCGGGCTCATAATCCAAGCACTCCCTGTATGGCAGCCAAACTATGATGCGCTGTTAAATCGAATTGGACAGGGACTACCGAGAGATAGTGATGATCCAAGGCCCAAATATCACTGTCATCCCCCCCATCAGAATCGACAAAATGCCCACGCATCCAGAAGTATGGTTTTCCTGTCGGATCGAGGCGACGGTCGAAATCTTCTTCCCAATGTCCCATGGTTTGACGGCAAACTTTCACTCCCGCGTAGGGTGTTCCATTCGCTTTGGGAATGTTTACATTGAGACATACCCCCACGGGCAGTCCCTTGGCCAGTACCGATTTGGCAATTTGCTTAATGAAGGGCTCTGCCTCTGCAAAGTCCGCATCCCAGCTGTAATCCAAGAGACTAAAACCAATCGAAGGGATCTTTTGCATGGCCCCTTCCACCGCGGCCGACATGGTGCCACTGTAAATCACATTTACACTCGCATTACTACCGTGATTAATCCCTGAAACGATCAAATCGGGAGTCCTATCTAGGATTTCATGGACGGCTAATTTTACACAATCGACCGGTGTTCCGCTACAGGCATATTCTGTCTGGGGACCTGCATCCTGCTGACTTGGTTGACAGCGCAAGGTGTCATGGATCGTTATGGCATGACCCATACCACTCTGCGGACTATCGGGCGCCACGACCACTACCTCCCCAAGAGAATTCATGATTCGTATGAGGCTGCGAATGCCCGGAGCCGTCACTCCGTCATCATTGGTCACTAAAATAAGAGGTTTGGCCACTTTTGTCATGCATCAAAACTACATTTTGACAGCGCATGTTTAACGGCATTGAATTTGTACTTTTCCACAGCAAATCAAACAGACTTATGTTTTTCGTTATTCTCATCTCATTTATGATTTTAGGCTTTGCTGTTCAAGCTCGCCTCAAAAATCGTTTCAAGAAGTATAGTCAGGAATTGCTGCATAATGGCATGTCCGGCGCGGAGGTGGCCCAGGCCATGCTCCATCACTACGGGCTCAATAGTGTCCGCATCACGGGGGTTCCCGGCAAATTGACGGATCATTACAACCCTGCGACCAAAACGGTTAATCTATCCCCAGAGGTCTATGAAGGACGCTCTGTGGCTGCCGCCGCCATTGCCGCGCACGAATGTGGCCATGCCGTGCAGCATGCCAACAGCTACGCCTGGTTGACCATGCGCAGCAAAATGGTTCCCGTTGTCAATGCATCTAGCCAAATCATGAACGTGGTTTTCTTCGCTTCAATCTTTGGAATGAGTCTACTCGGCTTGGGCTATGATGGCATTCTCTTGCTCCTGATTGGAACCCAAGCCGTTATTGCTGGTTTCGCCGTAATCACTCTGCCTGTAGAATACGATGCTTCTCGCCGTGCGCTTGTATGGCTTAAAGGGGCAGGAATCACAAATCCGCATAATCATGGAATGGCAGAGGACGCGCTAAAGTGGGCTGCACGTACCTACCTCGTTGCAGCGGCGGCGGCGGTCACTCAGCTCTTGTATTACGTCATGCTCTACTTGGGCCGTCGCGACTAATTCGCTCATGACTTTCCGCGCATTCCAACCTGGCGATGCCAGCGGGATTTTAGCCATCTATGCGCCTGTGGTGCTCCTGTCTTCGGCTACGTTTGAAACGGTGGTCCCAGACCTTCCCTCTTTTAGTGAGCGCCTGGCGAACATCGCTGGGCGCTTTCCTTTTATTACAGCCATCGACGCGCAAGGCGCGGTGGTCGGATACGCCTACGCCGCCACACACAGGGAACGCATCGCTTACCAGTGGGCTGTAGAAACCTCGGTGTATGTGGCGCAACCCGGCCAAGGGCTTGGTCGGGCATTATATGATCGCCTCCTCCAGCAATTGACCGAACGCGGATTTCTCTGGGCGTATGGCGTAATCACCCTACCGAATGACGCCAGCGTATCCCTTCATAAATCCTGTGGCTACGAAGGCTTCACCACCTACGAGCATGCAGGACAAAAGTTTGGCCAATGGTGTGATGTGTTCTGGATGCGAAAGTCTCTCGGCATCGCCCATCCCGGCCTTCCCTCCCCACGCTTTGGACCGGCCGATGAGCTTTTACTTGGCGACACCTGATTTAAATTAAGCACCGAACCTTTCTCGTAATGAAGCGTTTAAGTCGTATGCAATGGATCATTTTGGGGGGTATAGCCCTCATTGCTGGCTACACGGGATTTGCCCAACAGCAGAGCAAGAAACTAGACCGTCCGAAGTACAGCCTCGTTGAAAAGGACGGGAGAATGGAGATTCGCGATTACGGTGCCCGCTTGTGGGCCGAAGTTGCTGTGAGTGAGGCCGACTACAGCTCTATGCGTCAAGGATTTAGTCCATTAGCGCGCTACATTTTCGGAGGAAACGAAAGCAAAACCTCTATGGAAATGACCGCCCCGGTCTCTCTCATCATGGAAGAAAGCGCTCCAAGAATGCGCTTTTTCATGTCCGATGACGGGCGCGCCTCGGAACTTCCTGCCCCATTACAAAAGGATATCCGATTTATCGAGGAATCTCCCCAACGCTATGCCGTTCTTTCCTTTGGTGGATTGCTGAGTCAAGAAAAGAATATGAAGAACGGGCAGGAACTAAAAGCCTGGTGTGACCAAAACGGCTGGCTCATCGAAGGTCCCATGGAAGTCTATGGCTACAATGCTCCTTTTGAAGTTATTCGACACAACGAAGTGGCATACCCCGTTCGACGAGCCGAATAAACGCGGCCATAGAGTCAATTAAAAATTTTCCCTGGATTCATTATGCCTTTTGAATCAAATAGTGATTTAATGCTTTTCTGAAGAGATAAGGCTATCGGACTAAAGGCAATGTCGAGATAGGGCTTTTGAACAAGTCCAATGCCATGCTCTCCAGATATCGTTCCGCCCATGGCTACGACTTCACGAAACAAATGACGAATCCCTTCTTTCAGCCGAGGTCCATCCCAATCCGCGTCTGACATTTCGCCTTTGACAATGTTTACATGAAGGTTTCCATCACCCGCATGACCATAGCACACGGATTTAAAACCATATTCCGAACCGATTTGTTTCACCGTTTTGAGCAGCGCAGGCAGTTGTGCACGGGGAACCACGGTATCTTGCTCCTTGTATATACTATGGGACTTTACCGCCTCACCAACTCGGCGGCGAAGTTTCCAAATCGCTTCGCGTTCCTGAGATGATTGTGCAAATAAGACTTCGAGTGCACCTGCTTCTTCCACTACTCCCGCCATCGTCTCCGCTTCTTTCAGAACGGCCTCTTCATCAAAGCCATCCACTTCCATGAGCAAATGGGCCTCAATGTCTGGCCCGGTAGGAATACTCACCCCATCCAAATATTGCAAGGTCCAATCAATCGCATCGCGCTCCATGAATTCGAGTCCGGATGGGGTCACTCCCGCTTGGAATATTTTGGACACTGCCTCACATGCCGCTTCGGCAGAAGCAAACGGAGCGAGGAGCGTAAACGCGACTTTGGGATACGGAATAAGCCGAACAACAATTTGAGTGATCACCCCCAAGGTGCCTTCCGAACCCACCATCAACTGGGTCAAATTATAGCCCGTCGAATTTTTTAATGTATTCGCCCCTGTCCAAATGATCTCTCCGTTCGGCAAAACAACTTCTAGATTTAAGACATACGCTGAGGTCACTCCGTATTTAACCGCCTTCGGTCCGCCGGCATTGTAGGCCACGTTGCCGCCCATGGTGGATGTTCCCCAGCTCGAAGGATCCGGCGGATAAAAAAGTCCTTGCACTTTGCAAGCCTCATGGAAGACTTGGTTAATGACTCCAGGTTCTACGCGAGCTTGAAAATTAGCCGCATCAATATCTAGGATTTGATTCAAGCGCTCCATACTTAAAGAGATTCCACCTTGAACGGGGATAGCCCCTCCTGAAAGGCCGGTGCGAGCAGCCGCAGGGGTAACAGGGATGCTATAGGCATAAGCCACCCGCATTATGGCGGACACATCTTGTGTCGAACTGGGACGGCAAATAACCTGGGGCATTACACGAATATCCTCCGTTTCGTCATGCGAAAATGCCTCAAGGTCGGACTCTTGGGTGCTGATTTGGTCGGCCCTCAATACCGCTTGAAGCGACGCGAGCCATTTTGGATTATCTTCGGCCATCTGTGCAATTTCTACCCAAAAATACTCCATTTATGATGCGCAAATTTTTAGGCTCAATGGCCCTTCTAGCCACGCTAAGTGCCGCCGCTCAATCTCCCGTCACATTTGATGATGTCTTCCGCTCCAGAACATTTTCCGCTAAAGGAGTTATGGGGCTCCGCTCTATGGAGGATGGATTGCATTATTCCCGTCAAACTGCCGCGGGAATTGAGAAATTTGATTTTGCCACTGGAGAATCGCAAGGCATTCTTGTAGCCAACGGGGCAGCCAAGGCCGAAAATGGCGAGGCCCTCAACTTAGGGAGCTATGACTGGACTACCGGAGAAAAAAATATCCTGATCGAAGCGGATCGGGAGGCTATTTACCGCCACTCCTACACGGCAAAGGTGTATGTGTACGCATTGGCCACCGGCAAAACCACCATGGTCAGCCCCGAAGCGATTCAAAATCCCGTGTTGAATCCCGATGGGAATCGAATTGCATGGGTCCACGAAAACAATGTGTATTACCGATCCCTTGAAGGCAATCAGCCTACCCGGGTTACCGATGATGGACTCAAGAATGCCATTATCAATGGTGCTCCCGACTGGGTTTACGAGGAGGAATTTGGTTTCCACGTGGGCCTTTCTTGGTCCCCCAATGGCCGATACCTCGCTTACTACCGCTTTGACGAGCGCCCAGTGACAGAGTTCAGCATGGATATGTACGGCACGACGCTGTACCCAAAACCATACGTATTCAAGTACCCGAAGGCGGGTGAAGACAATTCCATAGTGAGTATTTGGGTCTATGATACCCAAACAGGACAAACCGTTGAAGCGACTCAGAGTCAAACGTATGAGTATATCCCCCGCACCCACTGGTCGCCCAAGAACGAACTATACCTATCCCTACTCAACCGACACCAGGACAGCTTGCGCCTAGTTTCTTTTGACCCGGAAACGAAAAAGGCCAAGCACGCTTTCCTCGAAACGGATGCCGCCTACACGGATGCCGATCACAACTTGACCTTCTTGAAGGATGGCCGCTTTGTCTGGATGTCGGACCGCTCCGGATTCAACCACGTGTACTTAATTGACCCAAACAAGAGCAAGATTTCTTCGCTAACCTCGGGCGGATTTGAAGTCACCGAACTTTACGGCGTAGATGAAGTCAATGGCCATATTTACTATCAGGCCGCCGATGTAAATCCCGCGAATCGCACCGTATATCGCGGATCCCTCAAGGGGGGAAAAGCGAAAGCCTTAAGCGGAACGGACGGGTGGAATGGAGCCACTTTCAGCACAACGTTTGCCAACTACATCTTGAATCACTCCGATGGCAACACACCCGCTCGAATCAGCTTACACGATAACAAGGGCAAAGAAATTCGTGTTTTGGAAGACAATGCTGAGCTCATCGCACGCATGAAGGACTACAGCCTGTCACCCAAGACCTTCTTCACCCTCGAGGCCACCAATGGTCAGCGGCTTCCAGCATGGGAGATTAAGCCAAGCAATTTTGACATGAGCAAGAAATACCCCGTACTCATGTTCTTGTATGGCGGCCCAGCAAGCCAGCAGGTGACTGACAACTTTGGTGGCCGCGATTACTTCTGGTACCAAATGCTCGCCAACGAAGGCTACTGGATCGTCTGCGTCGACAACCGCGGAACCGGTGGTCAAGGCCGTGATTTCACAAAATGTACCTACCTCCAATTAGGCAAATACGAAACTGAAGACCAAATTGCCGCCGCGAATGCTTTAGGCCAACGTCCTAATGTGGATGCTAGCCGGATTGGTATTTGGGGATGGAGTTACGGTGGCTTCATGGCTGCCCATTGCATTACCCAGGGAGCAGACGTATTCAAAGCAGCCATTTCTGTCGCTCCTGTAAGTAACTGGCGCTTCTATGACAACATCTATACCGAGCGCTATATGCGCACACCGGCCGAAAACACGGAAGGCTACGATGCCAACTCTCCATTGAGTCATGCGGGCAAATTGAAAGGCCACTACCTCCTCATCCACGGCACCGGCGACGACAACGTGCACGTCCAAAACAGCATGCGTTTGGCCGAAGAGCTAATCCAAAACAACAAAGACTTTGACTATATGGTCTACCCCGATAAAAACCACGGAATCTATGGAGGCATGACCCGCATTCACCTCTACTCGAAGATGACTAAGTTTTGGAGGGAGAATCTCTAAGGGTTGAAGGATTAAAGGGTTGAAGGCCCGGCGATATCAAAGCTTCTGGTGCTTTCTTCCGATTCCGAATGAGCCCTTTTTGGGTCTCGCCTCGCATACTAAAACAGTCACAGGCATAGCATAGCCCATTCTTTCCTATCTTCCCGAACCTTAAAACACTTTTTCATAAACTCTACACTTTCACCATGGCAACGACCGAAAAAATGACTCACCCTAGGGGATTGTATTCGCTCTTCTTTACTGAAATGTGGGAGCGTTTCAGCTACTATGGCATGCGCGCCTTACTTGTTTTATACCTAACTACGGAATATACAAAGGGCGGATTCGGTTTTGAGCGCGCTTCGGCCCTGGAGATCTATGGCATTTTTACCGGCTTGGTATACTTGACCCCCATCGTGGGCGGAATGCTTGCGGACAGAATTTTGGGCCAGCGACGCGCAATTTATGCCGGAGGTATTTTGATGGCCCTAGGCCAATTTGGCTTGGCTGCTTCACACATCTATATGGAAGATCCCGTCCAACGTGAGTTCCTTTTTTATATGGGATTGGGATTACTGATGGTAGGTAATGGATTCTTTAAGCCAAATATTTCCACCATTGTGGGCACCCTATACGAGGATAATGACCCCCGTAAGGATTCGGCATTTACCATTTTCTACATGGGCATTAACCTCGGCGCATTTCTCGCACCCATCATTTGTGGCACCTTGGGTGAGCAAGTGGGCTGGAAGTATGGATTTGGCGCTGCGGGTATTGGTATGCTTCTCGCATGTATTTGGTTCTACCTAGAAGAGGCCAAATTAGAAGGCCAAGGCATGCCTCCCGGCCGAAGCGGCGAAGTGCGTTTAATTGGAAAAGATTTCTGGGTCGTCGCCGGATATATCGTTGGCAGCTTTGCTGTCGTGTATGGCTTTTTGGCCCTTCAAGTTGCTATTTCCGAGGGAGCTATGTCTACCATCATTCAAGTGGTTGCTGTCTTAGGATTACTCGGCTTAGGATATGTCATCTACAATGGCACAAGTGGCAATGAACAATGGTCCCGCGTAGGTGCCATTATGATTTTTGCGATAGCCAATATCTTTTTTTGGAGCGGATTTGAGCAAGCAGGAGGCACCTTTAACCTCTTCGCCGCCGATGAAACTAACCGGAGTATTTTCGGATACGAAGTAGCCGCTTCCCTCTTCCAGTCCATCAATGCATTAGCCATCTTCATCTTCGCCCCGGTGTTTGCCTCGTTCTGGGTGACTATGGCAACTAGAAACCGGAATCCTTCTACACCCGCTAAGTTTGCTTTAGGTCTGGCGATGCTCTCCCTAGGTTTTGTCGTGATGTCATTGGCCAGTTTTGCCGCAGAGGGCGATGCCTTGGTCAGCCCAATGTGGCTGGTAGGCGTCTATGTTCTTCACACCTTTGGCGAATTGTGTCTTTCTCCTATTGGCCTTTCCATGATTACCAAATTGGCCCCGCCAAAGATTGTATCAGTCATGATGGGTCTTTGGTTCGCCTCCATGGCATTAGCCAATTATATGGCTGGTATCATGGAATCGTTGTTAGAGAAAATCTTCCCGGGCATGAATCTTTTTGTTTTCTTAACGATCACTGCTGCGGCAGGCGCTCTGCTTATTTTTGCCTTAACGCCTTTATTGCGCAAATTGATGAAAGGAATCCACTAAACGGAAGTTCTTCCTCACTTAAACAAAAAGGGCGCCCAATGGGTGCCCTTTTTGTTGTGCCTGAGCGCTTATTGATAGACGAAGTCGTATCCTTTCAAAGTTAAATTACGATACTTCTTTTCATTGAATTTGTATAAACGAGAGGGGCGTTTAGCCCGTTCTGAGGAGCGAATAAAGTTCTCTGTTTCCAGAAGCAGCTCCCCTTTTAGCAGTTTGCGGCGAAAGTTTCGCTTATCAAAGGACTTGCCCAAAGCGCATTCATAAAGGCGCTGAATATTATTTAAAGTGAACTCTGAAGGCAGGAGGCTAAAACCGATAGGGCGTCGCTTTACGCGTCGCTTTAATCGCTCCTTGGCATATTCCATGATCTCATTATGATCGTAGGCCATTCGGGGAATATTACTAACCGTAACCCAGGTATAGCCTTCCTTTTTAAAGTTATTCTCCAGTGCATCATCTAGGCGGATCGTACAGTAAAATGCAATATTGATGACGCGTCCGACTGGATTACGATAGGGCTCGGCAAAACCGTTTAACTTCTCCAGCAACCATTCATCCTTACCCGTGATACGGCTCAGCAATTCTTTAGCGACGTAGGCAGGATCTTCGTCGGCTCGAACAACCGAAGATGGAATAATCCACGCCCCTTCAAAAGGACTACCGACTTTATTCGATAGGAGTGTCTTTAGATTTTCTCCATCGAAACCAAAAACAACTACAGAAGTCGCTAAAGCCACCTTAAATTCATCGGGAGAAAAATCAATTCGCATGAAACCGGGTGATTAAGTATTGAAAATTTCTCTGAAGTGAACAAAAATAATGCCCCACTTTTGAATGCTTTTCAATTTTTAATCAGCAAAACTCTCAAATGTTCAATTTGAATCCATCCCATTGGGAACGTCATCGCAGTTTAGGCACATATGACGTTGTGATTATTGGAACCGGCATGGTAGGCCTGTGGACAGCCTATCTCTATTTACTGCGAAAGCCAGGTAAAAAAGTGCTTCTATTAGACAAGCTGCCATCGGGCCAAGCTGGCGCCAGTACGCGAAATGCAGGCTTTGCCTGTTTTGGCAGTCCGACGGAATTACTTGACGACTTGCGCCATGAAAAAGAAGAAGATGTCATTCAGCGCCTACGATGGCGCTATGAAGGGCTTATCTCGTGGAGGGGCCATTTTGAGGCAGATCAATTGGATTGGTGTCCTGAGAATGGACACGAAGTTTTTACAAACGGTGAAAAAGATTCCTATCATTCTGTTTTGGCATCCCTTGAACATCTCAATGCCCTTGCCAAAGCGGCTAATATCCCGGGTAAGGTCTACCAAATCGGGAAGGCCGTGGGGCCACAGTTGCCCCATTCTATTCAGATTTGTCATGAAGCAGGTTTGCATCCAGGGAAAGGGCATCAGGCACTGACTTCACGTGTCCTAGAACTGGGAGGACATCTCCACCGAGGGATCCTTGTACCTCAAAAATCCGAATGGACTCGCATCGACCAAACATGGAAAATACCAACTAGCCAAGGCATCGTTTACACTTCTCAAGTAGTCATCGCGGCAAATGCTTGGTCCTCTGAATTATTGCCTCATTTGGATGTCATTCCTGGCCGCGGACAAATCTTGCTCACTTCAGCCATCAGCGAACTGCCCTTCCAAGGCACCTATCACGCGGATGCAGGTTATATCTACTTCCGCAACGTGGGCAAGCGCTTGCTTTTAGGCGGCGGTCGAAATGTTTTTCGCCAAGCGGAGGAGAGTCACCAGGCCATGACCACTGCGGAAGTTCAAATCTACTTAGAGGCCTATGCACGCGACGTTCTCCTGCCAAACATTCCTTTTGAGGTCGAAGAACGCTGGGCTGGTATTATGGCATTTTCATCGGATGGAAGCAAAATGCCCTATGTCCATTCGGAAGGTGAGGATTGCTTCGTAGCGGCTCGAATGGGAGGCATGGGAGTGGCGCTTTCGCCTGTAGTTGGCCAACAAATGGCTGTGATGCTGCACTAACTCTGCGTTGAACTTTCACCAAAAGACAAGGGCGACATCCGTAGACATCGCCCTTTCACGCTCCAGTTACCTGGCGTTTGACATCCCGTAGGACGGTCTCCTGCTGAATTTTCCAGATTTAACTCTGTACTTATGACGCCTGTTACATCGTCCGTTTCAGCTGGTTTGCCTCGAGACATACTTCCTGTCCGCGGTGGTTCAGGAAGCCGACCTCTATCCCAAAGTCGAGTTGCCTCGTGGCTTTGCGCTTTGCCCATTTGCATAGACATCCCGGCTACCCGGGGAAACCCTTTGCTTCCTTGCGGTTACTTCAGGTTCCGTTGCAAGCAAGATTGGACCGAAATCCTTTCCTGGACGCCCTCCACGCTACTTTCGTTTCGCTTCGGACTGCTGACTGGTTTTACTTCTGATGCTCCCTTGCGGGTTAATCAGCAGAGGTTCTTTCGAACTCCTGGGGAACTCCTTGCGGTTTCCCTTACGTCCTCTCTTTCCTGTTACCAAGTTCGAGATTCTTCCAATCAGCCTTCAAAACTCACCTATTTCTAGGTCCAACCTTCGTTCAGCTCGCGATCTTTTGGTACATTAACCTCTAGTTAGTCTGCTGGTTTTGAAACACATCCTCGAGCCCTTTCGCACTCTCGGACCAACAGTGGCCGTTGCCGTGCTATTGTTGTGCTTTAGAAAAGTACCCAACCTTTCTTACAGAGCAAGGGCCTGTTGAAAACTATGTTTATAAATTACATTTTTACTACAAAATGCTGTATTTCAGTGTTTTAATTCAAAATAAATACAGATGTTTAAACAACTACAGGCTTTTGATGAAAAATATTACACCTTAAACTTGAAGGCCTTTTCGTCAAATTCTTTGCTCACTTCAAAAAAACTAATAAAAAAGTAGAGAAAATCACTCACTTAAATGGGCAATGAAGACCTCCAATTGATCGGAGCACTCATGAATTAATTATAGCCCAATCAACTTAATTCTAGAGTTTTAACATAAAAAAGCCCACACTTTACAGTGCGGGCTTTGGGGTCCTTTGGTCGGGATGACACGATTCGAACGTGCGACCACACGCCCCCCAGACGTGTACTCTACCACCTGAGCTACATCCCGAGGAGGGCGGCAAAGATATGCAAAAGCAAGAAAGTTTTGGTCCATCTAAAGTCACATTTCGAGCGGATTCAAGCCCTATTTTTGCCACACTATGGAACAAATTGAATGCCTCATTATTGGTTCTGGCCCTGCCGGATATACCGCAGCTATCTACGCCGCGCGCGCTGACCTCAAGCCCGTCATGTATGTCGGCCTTCAGCCCGGTGGCCAATTGACTACCACGACAGAAGTAGATAATTTTCCTGGCTACCCCGATGGAGTAGATGGAAACGCCATGATGGAGGACCTTAAAAAGCAATCAGAGCGATTTGGTACAGATGTCCGTTGGGGTATGGTGTCTCAAGTAAAATTCAGTGAGGTAGTCGGTGGATGGCATCATATCACCGTGGATGAGACTACCGAAATCCAAGCCCGTAGCGTTATTATTAGCACTGGAGCCTCTGCCCAATACCTCGGTCTTCCATCCGAAGAGAAATTCATGGGCTTTGGCGTTAGCGCCTGTGCCGTCTGCGATGGCTTCTTCTACAAGGGAATGGATGTGGTGATCGTTGGAGGCGGTGATACGGCAGCTGAAGAGGCTACCTATTTAGCAAAGCTTTGCCCCAAAGTCACTTTATTGGTTCGTCGTGGCGAAATGCGCGCCTCTAAGGCTATGCAAAATCGCGTTTTGGCTACCCCCAATATTGAGGTTCGATGGAATACTGAAACTTTGGAAATTCAAGGTGGACAAAGTGTCGAAGGCGTCAAGGTGCGTGATCGTATCAGTGGGGAGGAATCTGTAATTCCAGCCAAAGGATTTTTTGTTGCCATTGGGCACAAACCCAATACGGACATTTTCAAAGGCCAATTGGTCATGGACGAGACAGGCTACTTAAAGACAACGCCAGGTAAAACGGAAACCGTTCGACCTGGCGTGTTTGCTTCGGGAGATGTTCAAGACAAGGTATACCGTCAGGCGATTACCGCCGCGGGGACCGGTTGTATGGCCGCCCTTGAGGCCGAGCGCTATCTCGGCGCCCTCCACCACTAAAACCTCCACCCCCTGGACGACCTCCACGGCCGCGCATACGGCTTCCGTTGTCATCGCGTGGTCGATCGTAGCGACCAACATGGTGCTCCACCGGGTCTAGCTTAACTTTTATTCCATTAAATTCCGAATTTTCCATGGCGCTGCGGACTTCATCCGCTTTAC